>JADLBY010000200.1 GCA_020847445.1 Sphingomonadaceae bacterium
AGGGCGAAGTCATTATTTTCGACGATACCGTCGAACATGAAGCCTGGAACAATAGTCAGCAGGATCGCCTGGTGCTGATTTTCGATGTTTGGCGCCCCGAACTTGTGGAGGGCGAGCAGGCACAGATTCAGGCGTTGTTTAACGCCGTCGACAGTTACTGATTGGTCCGACTATCCATTCTTGCGCACCAGTTCGCGCATCGCATCGTCCAGACCCTCGAGGGTCAGCGGATACATGCGATCCTTCACAAGTTCCTTGATGATCTTGGTCGATTGCGAATAGTTCCAATGCGCCTCGGGCGTCGGATTGAGCCACACCGTCGCGGGATAGGTATTCACCATGCGTTGCAGCCAGACGGCGCCCGCCTCTTCGTTGAAATGTTCCACCGAACCGCCGGGGTGCGAGATTTCATAGGGGCTCATCGCCGCATCGCCGACAAAGATCAGCTTATAATCGTGCGGGAATTTGTGCAGCACCTCCCATAGCGGTGTGCGTTCGGCAAAGCGGCGACGGTTGTCCTTCCACACGCCTTCATAGACGCAATTGTGGAAGTAGAAAAATTCGAGATTCTTGAACTCCGCGGTCGCCGCGCTGAACAATTCCTCGCATAGCTTGATGAACGGATCCATCGAACCGCCGACGTCGAGGAACAGCAAAACCTTGATCGCATTGCGCCGTTCGGGCCGCATCTGGATATCGAGCCAGCCTTGGCGGGCCGTGCCGCGGATTGTGCCGTCGAGATCGAGTTCGTCCGCTGCCCCTTCGCGCGCGAACCGGCGCAGGCGGCGCATCGCGATCTTGATGTTGCGCGTCCCCAGTTCCCTGGTGTTGTCCAGATTTTGGAATTCGCGCTTTTCCCAGACTTTCAGCGCGCGCTTATGCTTGGATTCGCCGCCGATGCGCACGCCTTCGGGATTATAGCCATTGTTGCCGAAGGGCGAAGTGCCACCGGTGCCAATCCATTTGTTGCCGCCTTCGTGGCGCTTCTGCTGCTCTTCCAGGCGCTTTTTCAACGTCTCCATGATCTCGTCCCACGAACCGAGCGACTTGATCTTTTCCATTTCCTCCGGCGTCAGGAATTTTTCGGCCACGGCCTTCAACCAGTCCTCCGGAATTTCGGCGGTGCTTGATCCATATTCCGACAGCAGCCCCTTGAAGACTTTGTTGAACACCTGGTCAAAGCGGTCGAGCTGGGCTTCGTCCTTCACCAATATGGCGCGGGACAGGTAGTAAAATTCTTCGGGGCTTTGTTCGATAACATCGGCGTTGAGTGCTTCCAGCAGCGCAAGATGTTCCTTGAGCGAGGCCGGTATGCCTGCAGAACGCAGCTCGTCGAGGAAATTGAAGAACATGTGCGCACTTCCGG
Organism: Sphingomonadaceae bacterium; assembly: GCA_020847445.1. GTDB lineage: Bacteria > Pseudomonadota > Alphaproteobacteria > Sphingomonadales > Sphingomonadaceae > Sphingorhabdus_B. The sequence goes on from JADLBY010000200.1 coordinate 1,367, forward strand.
TTAATCAGTTGATTAAGATTTTCATGGCCTGACCTGCCGCTTTCGTCAACCGAATTGGCATGGCGCATTTTAACCTCTCGCTAAGCAATCCGGTTTACCATGTTTTACAGCTGGAAGAGGGCGCGGAAGAAATGGAAAACCTGGCTTTGCAAACAAACAAATGGATCGACGACACCGCCAAAATCTGCGGGGAAGTGGCCGTGGATTGCTCGGACACCGCCGGAACCGTCGAACAGGCGTCCAAAGCCGCAATTGCCCTGCGTCGCGAACATGGGCTGCTTGAATCGATTACCGACAAGCTGACCGCCGAAATTGAAAATGTGGCGCACGCGACCGAAGAGGCAAAAGAGTTGTCGGACGCAGCCCGCGAAAAGCTTCAGGCGAGTCATACGACGATCGAAAATTCGATGGCCGGATTTGCTGACATGATCGGGCTGATAAACCGGCTGGGCAATCATATCGCCGGCTTTGCCGCTGCCATGGAGCAGGTGAAACGCGCGTCGCAGGCGATCGATAATATCGCCCGCACAACAAACATGCTTGCCTTGAATGCCGCCATTGAAGCGCAAAAGGCGGGTGAGGCTGGCCAGACTTTTGCCGTCGTCGCCGCCGAGGTCAAAAAGCTGGCGCTCGACTCCAGGACCGCTGCCATTGAAATTACCGGAACGGTCAATTCGCTGGCGGCGGAAGCGGAGAAGCTCGCGGTCGAGATCGGCACGGGCATCGAAGGCAGCGGCGAGGCGCAGGCGCGCTTCGCCAATATGGAAGACCTGCTGGGCGGGTTGACCCGGATCGTCGGTCAGGTTGATGACCGGACCAGTGAAATCGCGCTCAACACGGCTGCCATCAATCAGGGGCTTGCCGAATCGCGCAGCGTCCGTTCGGCGGTCGCGCAGGCGAACGACCAGATGCATGAAAGCCTGCAACTGGCGCACAGCGAACTGTCCGAACTTGAACTCCGGGCCAATGCAATGTTCGACAAAATCGTCCACAGTGGCATGTCGAAGGACGACAGCGCCTTTGTCGAGCTTGCGCTTGAAAAGAGCCGCGAAGTTTCGGCGTTGACCGAGGCGGCAATCGAGGCCGGGGAACTGACTCTCCACGAACTTTTCGATGAAAATCTGGTTCTCATTCCGGGCAGTAACCCGCCGCGCTACACGTCAAGGCTGACGGCGTGGGCAGACAGCAACTGGCGGCCCTTTTATGATCGCACCAAATCACTCCGCCCCGAAATCCTCACCGTGGTCTGTACGAGCAGGCTTGGATTTCTGCCGACCCATTTGAGCGAATTCTCGCGCGCGCCGACGGGCGACCTTGCCCATGACACACGCTATTGCCGCAATGGCCGACTGTTCAACGAGGAAAGCATCGACCTGATCGCCAAAGCCAGCGAGCAGGACTATATGATGGCGGTCTATCGCCACACCGGCGCGTCGTCACAGGGCGGCAACCGCGATTCGGCGGTGGTGCGCAATGTCTATGTGCCGCTTCGCTTCAACGGCCGTCGCTGGGGTGACCTGGAGATTGCCTATATTCTTTAGGATTCTTGCCTTTGGCGTCGGGCGGTCTTGGCCTGCTCACCAGCGATACAAGCACAAACGAAATATACATCAGCAACAACCAGGCCCCCAGCTTTGCCGGTGAAACCATATGCCAGCCGGACTGCTGGGTCGGATAGCTCCATGCCCTTGCAAATGTTCCGATATTTTCGGCAAACCAGATGAATGTCGCGACCAGAAACAGCCCGACAAGCAACGGCATCCAGCGATATTCCTTCCACACCCTGAACCAGATGCGCGTGCGCCAGAACAGCAATCCCATCGACGCGAATAGCAGAAGCCGGACGTCGGGTAGCCAGTGGTGCGAAAAGAAATTGATGTAGATCGCGACGGCCAGTCCATAGGTGAGGGGTGCGTTTGGATAGGCGCTGAACCGGAAATCGAATATCCGCCATACCCGTGCGATATAGCTGCCTACCGCGGCATACATGAAACCGGAAAATAGCGGGACGCCGCCGATGCGCAGGATCGAGGGTTCGGGATAGATCCACGATCCCTGGGCGGTTTTGAACAATTCCATGATTGTTCCCACAATGTGGAAGATCGCTATCACCTTCGCTTCTTCCCAGCTTTCCAGCCGAAACCAAACCATCGCGACCTGAATGGAAAGCGCCGCCAGTGTCAGGAAATCATAGCGTGAAAGCGCCGAAGTCTCCGGATAGAAGAAATGCGTTGCCAACAGCAGGGCGAGCATCAGGCCGCCAAACAGACAGGCCCAGCCTTGCTTGAAGCCGAAGAGGGCAAACTCGTAAATCCACGACGGCCAGCCTGCGGCGGGTTCATAGGATTCCAGCTGGCGCCTGACCCGGGCAAAACGGGTCGCCTGATCGGCCATGGGCGGATTAATTGCCCTGGCGACGTGCCATGAATGCAAGGCGTTCGAACAGCATCACATCCTGTTCGTTCTTCAGCAACGCGCCGTGCAGTGGCGGGATGGCCTTGGTGGGATCGCGGTTTTGCAGGACGTCCAGCGGCATGTCTTCGTGCAGCAGCAGCTTCAGCCAGTCGAGCAGTTCGCTGGTCGAGGGCTTCTTTTTCAGGCCCGGAACCTCACGGATATCATAGAAAATGTCCATTGCCTTCGATACCAGCATCTTCTGGATGCCGGGGAAGTGTACGTCGATGATCGCCTGCATCGTCTCGCGGTCGGGAAACTTGATATAGTGGAAGAAACAGCGGCGCAGAAACGCGTCGGGCAGTTCCTTTTCATTGTTCGACGTGATCACGACAATCGGGCGCTCCCTGGCGGCCACCGTCTCGTGCGTTTCGTAAACATAGAATTCCATCCGATCGAGTTCCTGCAACAGGTCGTTCGGGAATTCGATGTCGGCCTTGTCGATTTCATCGATCAAGAGGACGGGGAGCTTTTCGGAGGTGAATGCCTCCCACAGCTTGCCGCGCTTGATGTAATTTCGGATGTCATGGACGCGTTCGTCGCCCAACTGGCTGTCGCGCAAACGGGCCACGGCGTCATATTCGTACAGGCCCTGATGCGCCTTGGTGGTCGATTTGATATTCCATTCGATCAGCGGGGCATCCATCGCCTTGGCAATTTCCTGAGCCAGCACGGTCTTGCCGGTGCCCGGCTCACCCTTGACCAGCAGCGGGCGACGCAGTTTCACGGCCGCATTCACTGCCACTTTCAGGTCGTCGGTCGCCACATAATTTTGAGTGCCGTCAAAACGCATTTCACATCCCCGATTTAATCATTTGATTAATCGTTAAGCAGCCCAAAGAGCGCAATGCAACAGGCTTTGTTCGGGAAGGAAGCTTTATTCGGCGAGGAGGGCGTTGTGGCGGGCGGCGATAACCTGCCAAAGCCCGCGTTGCTGGGCCAGCAACTGTTCGCTGCCAAAGACCATCGCCCGCTGCACAGCCGGCTTTTGCGCCAGAATCGTTGCCAGATCCGCCGTCAGATCGGCGGCGGGCAGCAGGCAGGCAGGCGCCTCTATCCCCAGAATCAGGGCGATTTGATCGAGCAGGGGGCGGCTGCGCTGCCAATCGAGTGCAAATGCCATGGCGGCACCCGCCGGGCACCCGACACGATCAGAGCTGGCCAGCATTTCCATGCTGCGGCTCTGATTTTCGACGATCGCGTTCACCCGATCCTGCCCGATCTGGCGATGGACCGGCCCGGCAGCGATTGTGAGGCGGTTGAGGAATATCCGTTCCAGCGCAAAGGAATCGATGGCAAGCGTCAGCCATTGCCGCGCCTCCTGATCGACCATCTTTTGCCCTGCATGATCGATCACGCCGGGATGCCGTCCGAAACACACATTCATGAAGTGTGCGACATCGGCCATCAACGCAGGACGGCAGATTTTCGCCTGCATGCGCAATTCTGGCGTGTTGGCGCTCTTCTCCAGAAAGGAGGCCAACTGCGCAACAAAGGGGCCGCAGCCCTGCTCGGCTGCGTTGGCAACAAATTGCTGTCCGAATTCCAGCCGATTACTGGCAGTCAGTCCCATTCCGCACTCCGGCTTGTGCTGACCGGTTCAGACAGCACTACAAGCCGGAAATATCAGCAAATTCTAAACGGGAAGTTTACGTCCGGTCTGGCTGACCGGGCCCGATTCACTGATCGAGGAAGCTCCGCATCTTGCGCGAACGGCTCGGATGCTTGAGTTTCCGCAGTGCCTTGGCTTCGATCTGGCGAATGCGCTCGCGCGTTACCGAGAATTGCTGGCCGACTTCCTCAAGCGTGTGATCGGTGTTCATGCCGATGCCGAAGCGCATGCGCAGCACGCGTTCTTCGCGCGGGGTGAGCGAGGCGAGGACGCGGGTGACCGTTTCCTTGAGGTTAGCCTGGATCGCGGCATCGACCGGGATGATCGCATTCTTGTCCTCGATGAAATCGCCCAGATGCGAATCCTCCTCGTCGCCAATCGGCGTTTCGAGACTGATCGGTTCCTTGGCGATTTTCATCACCTTGCGCACTTTTTCGAGCGGCATCGACAGCCGTTCAGCCATTTCTTCGGGCGTCGGTTCGCGGCCTTGTTCGTGCAGGAACTGGCGGCTGCAGCGGACCAGTTTGTTGATCGTTTCGATCATGTGCACCGGAATGCGGATGGTACGCGCCTGATCGGCAATCGAACGGGTGATCGCCTGCCGGATCCACCAGGTGGCATAGGTCGAAAATTTGTAGCCGCGGCGATATTCGAATTTGTCGACCGCCTTCATCAGCCCGATATTGCCTTCCTGGATGAGGTCGAGGAATTGCAGGCCGCGATTGGTGTATTTCTTGGCGATCGAGATAACGAGGCGAAGATTGGCTTCGACCATTTCCTTCTTGGCGATACGCGCTTCGCGCTCGCCCTTTTGCACCATGTTGACGATGCGACGGAATTCGTTGAGGCTCATGCCGGTATTGGCGGCGATATCGGCGATTTCACCGCGAATTCGTTCGACCGCATCGGTTTCGCTTTCGGCGAACTTTGCCCATTTCTTGTCCAGCGCCGAGACGCTTTCGAGCCATCCTTCATCGAGTTCATGGCCCATATAGCGGTCAAGAAAGTCCTTGCGGGGCACCTTATGGCGTTCGGCAAGGCGCAGCATCTGCCCGCCGAGCGCGGTGAGGCGGCGGTTGAACGAATAGAGTTGGTCGACCAGATATTCGATCTTGTTGGCGTGGAACTGAACGCTTTCGACCTCTGCGGTCAAATCTTCACGCAATTTCTGATATTTGTTTTCGGAAGCTTTGGGGAATTCTCCGCTTGATGCCATCGCGACCATGCGGTCATTCTGGATCTTCGAGAATTGCTTGAACAGGCTGGTGATCGTTGCAAAGCGTTCGAGTGCAGCAGGCTTCAAGGCCTCTTCCATCTGCGCGAGGCTGAGGGTGTTGTCCTCCTCTTCCTCTTCAACCGGACGCGCGCGACGTTCGGTCATGTCGTCCTCGTCCTCGTCGGCGCTCTGCTCTTCCTCAATATCTTCCTCTTCCTTGTAGGAAGGGCCGGCGGTGGCTTCGCTTATTTCGCCATCGTCCTCATCCTCACCGTCTTCGGTCAGGCTTTCGGGTGCCGGTTCCTTGGACAGCATCGCATCGAGATCGAGGATTTCGCGCAGCTGCATCTCGCCATTGTTGAGCGCGTTCGACCATTCGATGATCGCGTGGAAGGTGATCGGGCTCTCGCACAGGCCGAGGATCATCGTATCGCGACCGGCCTCGATGCGCTTGGCGATGGCAATTTCACCTTCGCGGCTGAGCAGCTCGACAGCGCCCATTTCGCGCAGATACATGCGCACCGGATCGTCGGTGCGGTCGCCCGTGCCGGTCTTCTTTACCGTCGATGTCAGCGATCGCGGGTCGTTTTCGCCGATATGTTCGATGGTTTCGGAATCGTCGTCGTCGCGATCTTCACCATCTTCGCCAGCCTCGTCATTCTCGACAATCTGCACGCCCATATCGTTGATCGCCGACATGATGTCTTCGATCTGCTCGGACGTGAACTGGTCCTGCGGAACGGCCGCGTTGAGTTCGTCAATGGTCAGATACCCACGACGTTTCGCCTTGGCCAAAAGCTTTTTTACCTGCGCGTCGTTCAGATCGATCAGCGGCGCATCGCCGCCTTCGCCATCTTCCATTTCGGGTTGCGTAGCCAAGTTCCTGTTTCCCCGTTTCGTTACACAAGGTCTTCGCGCTGCAACAGCGCAGCCAGACGCATGTCAAATTCGTGCTTTTCCTGTCGCAGCCGCTGTTGTTCGGCGAAATTGGCTTCGTTGAGGTCGGTGCTCGCCAATTCGGTTGCCCTTTGCAGTGCTGCCTCCAGCTCGGGCCGCTGCTTCATCAGCCGGATCGCTTCGTCCAGCTGCCTGAAGGCCTGCGCCCCAGCCAGGTCCCCGCTGCCGGATGGACGGTTGAAGCCAAAGGCCGTTCCGCCGCCCTGCAACAAGGCTTGAGCCATATTATACAGATCGTCCCCTAATATGGTAAGCAATGCCGCACTATCAAGTGTTTCTTTGCCGGAATATGACAAGGCCGAATCGAGCATCGCCGACAGCAGCATGGCATGCCCGGTATCGCGCGGGACAAAGCCTGCCAATGCTTCCTGATGTCGGGCGATTTGCGATGGCTCGCGCAGCAACGCCGCCAATACGCCACGCACCAATATGTCAGACCCCTGATGGCCGATGG
>JADLBY010000201.1 GCA_020847445.1 Sphingomonadaceae bacterium
GCGATTTCGTCAAAGGGGTTCATCGACATTTTGACGTTCGACAGATCCACACCCGTGCCATCCGGCTTTACGCGGGGTTTCACATTATAGTCGATCACCCGTTTCACGGGGACGAGGATCTTCATGGATTTCTCCCTTTCCAAACCGACTCAACTCCGGGGCAGGATAGCCCCAAAAAACTGGCACCCTATGCTTGACGTTTACGTGAACGTCAAGTGTTCAGCCTTTCCGCTTTCGGAAAGCGGATAGAGTGGATTGGCCGCTGCTTGCCTAGCCACTCTTGGAGAGGGGGTTGAACATCCGGCGCAGCACCCCCTCCTCTGCTGCTCCAAGGTAGCAAGCCTCCACAGTCCGCGCCCCTTCTGAGGGCAGCGGACCTATGCTCAGGCCGCGCGCACCTCGGCGACAATCTTCTTCGCCGCGTCTCCCAGGTCGTTCGCGGGAACGATCGGAAGGCCGCTATTTGCAAGAATATCCTTGCCCTGCTGCACATTGGTGCCTTCGAGGCGGACGACCAGCGGCACCGACAGATTCACTTCCTTCGCCGCAGCAACAATGCCCTCGGCGATGATGTCGCACTTCATGATGCCGCCAAAGATGTTGACGAGTATGCCCTTTACCGCCGGGTCTTTCAGAATGATCTTGAATGCCGCGGTCACCTTTTCCTTGTTGGCACCGCCGCCGACATCGAGGAAGTTCGCCGGGAATTCGCCGTTCAGTTTGATGATATCCATCGTCGCCATGGCAAGGCCCGCGCCATTGACCATGCAGCCGATATTGCCGTCGAGCTTGATATAGGCGAGGTCATATTCGCTCGCCTCGACCTCGGCCGGGTCTTCCTCGGTCAGGTCGCGCAGTTCGGCCAGATCCTTGTGGCGGAACATCGCGTTCGAATCGAACCCGACCTTGGCGTCGAGCACATAGAGCTTGTCGCCTTCGGGGGTCGGGCAGATGGCGAGCGGGTTGATCTCGATCTGCGAGGCATCGGTGCCGAGGAAGGCGTCATAGAGCCCGCCCAGAATTTTGGTGCATTGCTTGGCCAGATCGCCGGTCAGGCCGAGCGCCTTGGCGACGCTGCGGCCGTGGTGCGGCATCAGGCCGGTGGCCGGATCGATGGTGATGGTGTGGATCTTTTCCGGCGTGTCGTGGGCGACGGTTTCGATATCCATGCCGCCTTCGGTCGAGGCGACCACCGCGATCCGGCTGGTGGCGCGGTCGACGAGCAGCGCGAGATAGAATTCCTTGCCGATGTCGACGCCGTCGGTGATGTAGAGGCGGTTGACCTGCTTGCCCTCGGCACCGGTCTGGATGGTCACCAGCGTGTTGCCGAGCATGTCCTTTGCATGGGCTTCGACTTCCTCGAGCGACTTGGCGAGGCGAACGCCACCCTTGGCATCGGGACCGAGTTCCTTGAACTTGCCCTTGCCGCGCCCGCCGGCATGGATCTGCGCCTTCACCACATAGAGCGGCCCGGGAAGCGATTTCGCGGCTTCGACGGCTTCCGCAACGGTCATCGCCGGAATGCCCTTGGGCACGGCAACGCCGAATTTAGCCAGCAGTTCCTTGGCCTGATACTCATGGATGTTCATGGAAAAAGCGTCCTTTCGATGGGCGGAGTCGCAAGGGCCTAAAGCACAGCTTGAGCGCTAAGGGAAGTGGCCGAAACCCGCTTTTTTGCTAGAGCAGCCCCAGCGCCACCAACTCGGCCCGCAACGCCGGTGCATCGCGAAAATGATGGCCATGGAATCCGTTCGCCCGGGCCGCTTCGACATTGGCCAGGCTGTCGTCGATGAACAGCCCCTCACCCGCCGCCAGCCCGAAGCGGTCGCGCGCGAGCCGGTAAATGGCGGCGTCGGGCTTCAGCAGCTTTTCCTCGCCCGACACGACGACGTCGCGGAAATGGCCGAAAACCGGCTGGGTCGGCCGGAACGCGGCCCAGAATTCGGTGCCGAAATTGGTGATCGCGAACAGCGGCACTCCGCGCCGGGCAAGGTCCTCGACGATGTCATATGACCCCGGAACAGGCCCCGGTATCGTCTCGACAAAGCGGGTGGCATAGGCATCGAGTTGGGCGGCATAGGCCGGAAATTCGGCCTTGCGCTCGGCCACCATGTCGGCCACCGCGCGCCCGGCATCGGCCTGAAAATGCCATTCGGGGGTGACGACATGCGCAAGGAACCAGTCGAGTTCCTGCCGGTCATCGATCAGCTTTGCGAAAAGGTGGCGCAAGTCCCACTGCACCAGCACCCGCCCGACATCGAAAACTACGGCGCGAATCACATCATTCTCCTACGCCCAAACGCAAAAAACCGCCCGCGGATTTCCGGGGCGGTTGCTGCCGGCGTGACGGACACGCCCGAAAACCGTCGAATCAGCCCTGGCGGGCCTTGAAGCGGCGGTTGGTCTTGTTGATCACATAGGTGCGGCCGCGACGGCGAATCACGCGGTTGTCACGGTGGCGTCCCTTGAGGGACTTGAGAGAATTGACGATCTTCATCGGACTTTTCCGTAAATCTTGAGGGCCAATGGCCGGAATTGAAGGCGCGCCTCTATGGGGGAGTCGGCGCAAAGTCAAGCACCATTGCGGCTTTCGGGCGAAGCGGATAGGGATTGGCCATGAACCTGCTCCGCAACGCAACGCTCCTTGTCCTGCCGCTGGCCCTGTCCGCGTGCATGATCCCCACCGGCCCGGTCGAAGTCACCCGTTTCAACCGCGTGGCCGAAGGCGTCGTTTACGGCAAGGGCGGCTTTTCGGTCACGCCCGGTGACGCGGCAGCGGGGGATACGCTCAAACTCTCGCCCTACCTCGCGGCGGTCCAGCGCGAAATGCTGCGGGTCGGCTACACACAGGCGCTCGATCAGGGCGACGTGATTGCCGAGGTGTCGATCAACCGGGTCGAGTTTCACGGCAACAACCGCGGGCCGGTTTCGGTGGGCGTAGGCGGATCGACCGGCAGCTATGGCTCCGGCGTCGGCGTGGGTGTGGGCGTCAACCTCAACGCGCTTGGCGATCAGCGCGGAGTGGAAACAACGCTTAATGTGCGCATCCTGCGCACCGGTGACAGGCTGGTGATCTGGGAAGGCCGGGCGGTGCAGCGCGGCGCGCTGAATTCGCCCGCCGCCCAGCCGGGAATCGCCTCGTCGAAACTGGCCGCCGCGCTGTTCAAGGATTTTCCGGGCACCAATGGCGAAACGGTTACCGTTCCCTGACCCGGACTGTTCGGCCCGAACCGCCCGCAACCATGCTCGACACGAACCGAACAAGGCGTTAACCCGCCGTCCATGACAATTCACAGCATCAACGCCGCTTTCGACAGCGGCAATATCACCGTCGGCGCGATCGACGGCGCGTCGGCAACGCTTTCGATCCGCAAGGACAGGGAATCGGATTTCTTCCAGTGGTTCCACTTCCGCGTTGTCGCAGAGGCGGGCGCGGAATTTGTCCTGCGGATCACCGGCCTTGAAAAAAGTGCCTATCCCGGCGGCTGGCCCGATTACCGCGCCTGCGTTTCGGAAGACCGCGATTATTGGGCGCGCGCCGAAACCAGCTATGACAAGGCCGAAGACGGCGGCACATTGACGATCCGCTACACCAGTGTGTCGGGGCTGGCCTGGTTCGCCTATTTCGCACCCTATTCGATCGAGCGGCATCACGATCTGGTGTCCGAAACCGCAGCCTGCGAAGGCGTTGCCTATCGCTGCCTCGGCACCAGTCTTGAAGGCCAGCCGATCGACTGCCTCGAAATGGGCGAGGGACCGACGCAGGTCTGGCTTTATGCCCGCCAGCATCCCGGCGAGAGCATGGCCGAATGGTGGATGGAAGGGGCATTGGACATGCTGACCGACCCCAGCGATCCGCACACGCGCAAACTGCTTGCCAAATGCCGCATCCATGTGGTGCCCAACGCCAATCCCGACGGCAGCTGCCGGGGCCATCTGCGCACCAATTTTGCCGGGGTGAACCTCAACCGCGAATGGGCCGAACCCAGCGCCGAACGCAGCCCCGAAGTGCTGTGCATCCGCAATGCGATGGACGAAAGCGGCGTGCACTGGGCGATGGACGTGCATGGCGACGAAGCCATTCCCGCCGCCTTCATGGCCGGGTTCGAAGGCATACCTTCATGGACCGAGGCGCAGGGCGAACGCTATACCCGCTTCACCACCCGCCTCGCCGAACGCACCCCCGATTTCCAGACCCGGCTGGGCTATGCCATTTCGGGCCCCGGCAAGGCCAATCTCACCATGTCGACCAACCAGCTGGCCGAACGCTTTGGCAAGTCGCATGGCTGCGTGTCGATGACGCTCGAAATGCCGTTCAAGGACACAATCGACGCCAACGATACCGAACAAGGCTGGTCGCCCGATCGCAGCAAGCTGCTCGCCCGCGAATGTCTGGCGACATTGGCGGAGATGGTGTGAACGCGACCGATGCGCAGCATCTAGGACGTTCTCTCCGCCGCGTACGGGCTCTACCGGCGCTTTAGCCTGTCGCTCTGGCTGTCTGGTTGGGGTGTGCGTCGGTTTTCCTCAGAAGAAAGAAGGAAATAAGAAAGAAGAGCGTCAGCTCTTCCAATCAAAGCCAGATCCTAATGAGGGCCCCAACGGTTTAAGGTCGCTGCGCGACATGCTTCTTTCTTCTTCCCTTGTTTCTTCTGAGGGAATCCCAAACCCGACTCCAGAGGGAATCCAAAACCCGACCCCATATTGTGCAACCCCGCCCTCCCCGCTAAAGGCCGCGCGAACCCCCTTATAAGGACGCATAGATGCCCAAGCTCATCCTCATCCGCCACGGCCAGTCGCAATGGAATCTGGAAAACCGTTTCACCGGCTGGTGGGATGTCGATGTGACCGAAAAGGGCGCTGCCGAGGCATGGGCGGCGGGTGAACTGATGAAGGCCAAGGGAATCGCGCCCGACACTTGCTTCACCAGCGTGCAGACCCGCGCGATCAAGACGCTGAACCTCGCGCTTGAAGCGATGGGCCGCCTCTGGTTGCCGGTCACCAAAGACTGGCATCTGAACGAGCGCCATTATGGCGGACTCACCGGGCTCGACAAGGCCGAGACGGCCGCCAAACATGGCGACGAACAGGTGCATATCTGGCGCCGCAGCTTCGACATTCCGCCGCCGCCGCTTGAGGCGGATTCGCCCTATAATCTGTCAGCCGACCCGCGCTATGCCGGAATCGCCATTCCGAACACCGAAAGCCTGAAAGACACGATCGCGCGCGTGCTGCCCTATTGGGAAAATGTGATTGCGCCCGAGTTGAAGGCCGGAAAGACGGTGCTGATCTCGGCGCATGGCAACTCGTTGCGTGCGCTGGTCAAGCATCTGTCGGGGATTTCGGATGCCGACATCACCGGCCTCGAAATCCCGACCGGGCAGCCGATCGTCTATGAACTGGATGAGGCGCTGAACGCCACCGACCGCTATTATCTGTCGGAACGTTAAACGCTCCGCTTCCGCATGGGGAAGCGAGCGGCGGTTTCAGCGGCTTTCGCCATATTTGGAACGCTTGTCGGCATACATCGCCCGGTCGGCCTCGATCAGCACCTCACTCGCGCGAGAGCCGCTTTTGATCAGGCAGTGGCCCACCGACACATCGACCTTGAGCGTCGGGCCGCTGGTCTCCACCGGTAGCGCGGTCAGCAATTTGCGCAGCGATGCGGCTTTTTCGACCAGCCTTTCCTGCGAAATCGAATCGAGCAGCAGCGCGAATTCGTCACCGCCCATCCTTGCGACCACATCGGACTTGCGCGTCGCCGCGGTCAACGCCCCGGCAATCGCGCACAGCACATTGTCTCCGGCAACATGGCCATGGGTATCGTTGACGGATTTCAGCCTGTCGACGTCGAGATAGAGCAGCCCGAACGTCCCGCCATAGCGATGCGCGCGCCAGCACCAGCGGTCGAGTTCCTGCATCAGGTAGCGGCGGTTGAACAGCGGTGTAAGCGTATCGATGGTTGCAAGCAGCTCCAGTTCGGCGACACGCGCCTTCAACTGCAGATTTTCGCGCACGAGCGCGTCGTCAGCCGTGGCGGGAGAAATCGGGTCTTTGCGCTTCAGCATCTCGGCTCCGGTTATGTTTTGCGACCCGGATACCCATGATTTTCCGTGCATACAGTGCATTTCCGGAGAAATTGCAACAATTTACGTCCCTGACCCTGTTTGATGTTCGGCAATTGCGCTGGCGGAAAGCCGTCGCTACAGAGCTAGTCCTCGACGCGAACGGGCAAATCAGGAACATCAGGTGGACAGCACAGCACCCATTATCGGCATCATCATGGGCAGCCGCTCCGACTGGGAAACGATGCGTGAGGCTTCTTCGGTGCTGGCGACGCTCGGCGTGCCGCACGAATGCAAGGTGGTCTCCGCGCACCGCACCCCTGACCGGCTCTATGCCTATGCCAAGGGCGCAGCCGGGCGCGGTCTGAAATGCATCATCGCAGGCGCCGGGGGCGCGGCGCATTTGCCCGGCATGGTGGCATCGATGACCCGGTTGCCGGTGCTGGGCGTTCCGGTCCAGTCGCGCGCGCTCGACGGGATGGATAGCCTGTTGTCGATCGTCCAGATGCCCGCAGGGATTCCTGTGGGCACACTCGCCATCGGCAAGGCGGGCGCGACCAATGCCGGCCTGCTCGCCGCCGCGATGCTGGCGACCGGCGACTCCGCGCTTGCCGAACGGCTGGAAAAATGGCGCGCCACCCAGACCGAATCGGTCAGCGAGACGCCCGAATGACGACGCTGCCGCCGGGTTCTACCATCGGCATATTGGGGGGCGGGCAACTGGGCAAGATGCTCGCCATCGCCGCCGCGCAAATGGGCTATCGCTGCCATATCTACGCGCCGGAGGAAAATTCGATTGCCGCCGAGGTGGCCGCCGAATTCACCTGTGCGCCCTATGACGATGTCGCGGCCTTATCGACCTTCGCCGACAACTGCGACGTCATCACCTATGAATTCGAAAATGTGCCCGTAGCGCCGCTGCGCGTGATCGAGGCGGGCACCCCGATCCGGCCCAATATCAAGGCACTTGAAATCGCGCAGGACAGGGCCGGGGAAAAGCGGTTTGCCAGCGAACTGGGCGGGCAGACCGCCCGGTTCGCGGTCATCCGCGACCGGCAAGAGGCCGATGCCGCATTCGAAAAGGTCGGCTTTCCCGCAATCCTCAAGACCATTCGCATGGGCTATGACGGCAAGGGCCAGGCGCGCGTCAGCGAACCGGCGGCTGTTTCCGCTGGCTGGGCGCAAATCGGGGGTCAGCCCGCCATCGCCGAGGCGATGGTCGGTTTCGACGCCGAATTTTCCGTCATCCTCGCGCGTGCGAGCAACGGCGACATCCGGTTCTGGGACAGCCCGTGCAACCGTCATGAAGGCGGCATATTGGCGCGTTCATCGCTGCCCGCCGGACCTTTGATCGAAGGCCAGCAGGCCGAGGCACGCAGGCTGGCCGCCGCCGCCGCCGCCGCCCTCGAATATGTCGGCGTGATGACGATGGAATTTTTCGCCACCGCCGATGGCCCGCTGTTCAACGAAATGGCGCCGCGCGTGCACAATAGCGGCCATTGGACGATCGAGGGCGCGGCGACCAGCCAGTTCGAAAACCATATCCGCGCGGTGTGCGACCTGCCGCTGGGCGCGACCCGACTGACGGCCGAACGGGTAGAAATGGAAAATCTGATCGGTGATCAGGCCGCCGACTGGGGCGGGCTGTTTGCCGACGATGATGCCCATGTCCACCTCTACGGCAAGGGTACGCCACAGCCGGGCCGCAAGATGGGGCATGTCACCCGCCTCTATCGCTGACTTGTAACGGCGGGGCGGATAAGGCACAGCGTACAGCCAATGGATCATCCTGAAATCATTCTGGTTGTTGCAAGGGCCGACAATGGCGTGATCGGCGCCGATGGCGACCTGCCCTGGCGAATCCCCGCCGACCTTCGCCATTTCAAACAGATCACCAAGGACCGCCCGATGATCATGGGGCGCAAGACTTTTGACAGCCTGCCCGGCCTGCTCGAAGGCCGCCGCCACATCGTGCTCACCCGCGATCCCGACTGGGCAGAGGAGGGCGCAGAAGTCGCCCATTCGGCCGATGAAGCGCTGAAGCTCGCCAACGGGCCGCATGTCTGCATCATCGGCGGCGCGGAAATCTACCGGCTGTTCCTGCCCCGCGCCGACCGTGTCGAACTGACCGAAATCAGGGCAAAGCCCCCGGGTGACACGCGGCTCGAAGCCTTTGATCCGAAAATCTGGCAGGAGACGTCGCGCGATTCACATCCCGCAGATGCGAGTATGCCGGCCTTTGATTTCGTGACTCTGGTGCGCAGGGAGGGGTAGCGCATGCGTAAATTTTTCTGGGCGGTGATCGCCTTGATCGCCGTCGGCACGGTGGGCTTTTTCGGCATCGCGCCCGGCTATGTCGAATCGGCGATGAACAGGATTGACGGCAAGCCTTTGCCGAAGGTGAGCGCGGAGGCGATCGCGCTGCACAAGACGCTGACCATTGTCGACCTGCATTCGGACACGCTGATGTGGAAGCGCGACCTGATGGCGCGCGGCAACCGCGGCCATATGGACCTGCCCCGCCTTGTCGACGGCAATGTCGCGCTGCAGGTTTTTTCGAGCGTTACAAAGACCCCCAAGGGGCAGAATTACGATGCCAATGGCGCGGACAGCGACAATATTACGCTGCTGGCGGTGGCGCAGATGCAGCCGATGCGGACATGGAATTCGCTGCTCGAACGTTCGCTGTGGCACGCGACCAAGCTCGACAGGACAGTCGCTGACGCCATGGGAACGCTGACCAAGGTGATCGCGACGCCCGAACTTGACGCCATGCTGGAACGGCGCGCCAAGGGCGGCCCGGCAATGGGGGCGCTCCTCTCGATCGAAGGCCTGCAAAATCTTGAAGGCAAGGCCGCCAATCTCGACAAGCTCTACGCCGCAGGGTTCCGCATGGCGGGACTTACGCATTTCTTCGACAATGAACTGGCGGGTTCGATGCACGGGATCAAAAAGGGCGGGCTGACGCCGCTCGGCCGCGATGTCATCCGCCGGATGGAAGACAAGGGCATGATCGTCGACATTGCACATTGCAGCCGCCAGTGCGTCACCGAAATATTGGCGATGGCGCGGCGCCCGGTCGTCTCCAGCCATGGCGGGGTACAGGCGACCTGCAAGGTCAACCGCAACCTGTCCGACGAACATATCCGCGGCGTCGCCAGGACCGGCGGGATCATCGGCATCGGGTACTGGGACGGCGCAATTTGCGACACCGACCCCAAATCGGTGGCAAAGGCGATGAAGCATGTCCGCGATCTGGTCGGCATCGACCATGTTGCGCTCGGCTCCGACTATGACGGCGCGACCACGGTGCGGTTCGATACCTCGAAACTGGTGCAGGTGACGCAGGCGTTGCTCGATGCAGGTTTCACCCATGATGAAATCCGCGCGGTGATGGGCGGCAACGCGGTGCGGCTGTTGCGCGAGGGGTTGAAGCCGATGGCGGCGGCGACATGAGGGTTGATGCCACAAATTCCTCTCCCACCGGGAGGAACATGTGATACCCCGCCTTTCCGCGCGCGATTCCATGCCCGATGCGCTGCGCGGGGCCGTGATCGCGCTCGGCAATTTCGATGGCTTTCACCTTGGCCATCAGGCGGTGGCGGGTGAGGCCATCCGGCAGGCCAGGGCCGCTGGCAAGCCCGCGATCATCGCCACCTTCGACCCGCACCCGGTGCGCTTCTTCGCGCCGCATATCCCCTGGTTCCGGCTGACCACGCTCGAACAGCGCCAGCGCCATTTTGCCGGGGCGGGTGCCGATGCGATGCTGGTGTTCGATTTCGATGCCGAACTGGCCGCGACCACGGCAGAGGATTTCGTCGTGAAGCTACTCGCCGGTCGGCTGGGCATTTCGGGCGTGGTGACCGGTGAGGATTTCACCTTCGGCAAGGCGCGCGGCGGAAACACCACCGTGCTGCGCGATCTGGGTGCCGCGCATGGCATCGCCGCAACCACGGTCGGGCCTGTCATGGACGAAGGCGGTGTGATTTCCTCCAGCCGCATCCGCGACGCGCTGAAGGCGGGCGATTGCGAAACCGCAACACGCCTGCTCACCCGCCCCTTTGCGGTCGGGGCGGTGGTCCAGCATGGCGACAAAAATGGTCGCGACCTTGGCTTTCCCACCGCCAATATGGACATGGGCCATTATCTCCGCCCGCGATACGGCGTCTATGCGGTGCGCGGGAAACTGCCAGACGGACGGGTGCTCGATGGCGCCGCCAATCTCGGCGTCCGCCCGCAGTTCGAACCGCCCAAGGAATTGCTCGAGCCGCATTTCTTCGATTTTGCCGAGATGATCTATGACCAGATGATCGAGGTCGAATTCCACAGCTTCCTGCGGCCCGAGGCCCGGTTTGACAGCCTCGAAGCGCTGGTTGCGCAGATCGGCCGCGATTGCGAGGATGCGAAGGTCGCGCTGGCCGGATTGGGCCAGGGCAAAGCAAGGGCCTGACCCAACCCCGCCAATATGGCGAGATCGCGCACAGCTTTGATGGCTATGTCTGGGTGGACAGAATCGAGGAGCTGGGGCCTGCCTTGCGGCGGTGAAATTGCGCGCCAAAGCGCAACGCCGTCATGCTGAACGTGTTTCAGCATCCTTCTTTCAACCGCAACCATTGGTTTGTGAGGAGAAATGGACCCTGGAATGAAATTACCGGCAGGTAAAACAAGTTCAGGGTGACGAAAACGGAAATGTTGCGCTAAGGGCGCTGACGATATGACCGAAAAGCAAGACTATAAAGACACCGTCTTCCTGCCGAAGACCGAGTTCCCGATGAAGGCTGGCCTGCCGCAGAAGGAACCGGGCATTCTTGCGCGCTGGGAAGAGCAAGGCCTTTACCACAAGCTGCGCGAAGCCCGAGCGGGCCGCGAGAAGTTCATCCTCCACGATGGCCCGCCTTATGCCAATGGCGACATGCATATCGGCCATGCGCTCAACCATATCCTGAAAGACATGGTGTGCCGCACGCAGACCTTGCTCGGCAAGGATGCGCCTTATGTGCCCGGCTGGGATTGCCACGGGCTGCCCATCGAGTGGAAGGTCGAGGAGCAGTACCGGAAGAAAAAGCTGAACAAGGACGAAGTTCCGGTCAAGGAATTCCGCGCCGAATGCCGCGCCTATGCGCAGCATTGGGTGAATGTGCAGCGCGAACAGGTGAAGCGGCTGGGTATCCTTGGCAATTGGGACAAGCCCTATCTCACCATGGATTTCGACAGCGAAGCGACGATTGTTTCCGAGCTGCTGAAATTTGCGGAGTCGGGCCAGCTCTATCGCGGGGCAAAGCCGGTGATGTGGTCGCCGGTTGAAAAGACCGCCTTGGCCGAGGCTGAGGTCGAATATGAGGATATCACCTCGACGCAGATCGATGTGGCGTTTGAAATCACCGAAAGCCCCATTCCCGAACTGGTCGGCGCGCATGCGGTGATCTGGACGACGACGCCCTGGACGATCCCCGTAAATCAGGCGATCGCTTATGGGCCGGATGTTGAGTACCTACACATTCAATGGGAATGGATTGACGCGGCCCGTGTCATTCGAGTCATTGTTGCAAAAGACCTGCTTGAGAATTTGAGGGTTCGCCTCGATCCCGAGCAAAGTCTTGATCATCCCGATCTCGAGGATGTTTTGGGCACTTTCAAAGGCTCCGACCTCGCCGGAACCATCGTTCGCCACCCGATGCACCATCTGGGCGGCTTCTTTGCCAAGCCCCGCCCCTTCCTGCCCGGCGATTTCGTCACCACCGACAGCGGCACCGGGCTCGTCCATATGGCGCCCGACCATGGCGAGGATGACTTTGACCTGTGCAAGGCGCACGGCATCGAGCCGCAATTCGCAGTTGAAGGCGATGGCAAATATCGGGCCGACTGGGGCTGGCTTGGTGGCCAAGGCAGCGTCATCAACCCCAAATTCAACGCGCCCGACGGGCCGATCTGTTCGGACCTGCGCGAAGCCGGCGGCCTGCTCGCCGCGAGCGCGGATTACCAGCACAGCTATCCGCACAGCTGGCGCTCCAAAGCCAAGGTCATCTATCGCTGCACCCCGCAATGGTTCGTGCCGATGGATAAGCCTGTAAAGCCCCTCCCGCTTGCGGGAGGGGTTGGGGTGGGCCTGGACGCCGAGGTCGCAAGCTCGCCTGACGGCTCGCCCCCACCCCTAGCCCCTCCCGCAAGCGGGAGGGGGATGGAAATTGGTTTCGCCCAGGGCATCTCAGCCACCCTGCGTGAACTTGCCATGGCGGCCATCGCCGATACCCGTTTCGTCCCCGAAAAGGGCCGCAACCGTATCGGTTCTATGGTCGAAGGCCGCCCCGACTGGGTGCTGTCGCGCCAGCGTGCATGGGGCGTGCCGATCACGCTGTTTGTCGATCGCAAGACCGGGCAATATCTGAACGACCCCGCCGTAAACGCGCGGATCGTGGAGGCTATCAAGGCCGAAGGCGTCGATGCCTGGGAAGCGGCGC
>JADLBY010000202.1 GCA_020847445.1 Sphingomonadaceae bacterium
TAGCCGTCATCCGACAACACACCGGCGACCAGTTCGCGAATATCATCTTCATCATCGACGATCAGAATGTCGAGTGCCATCAATTCGGTCCTTGCTCTTCGTGTCGGTGTGCCCTGACCTCCAGGGGAAAGGTCATGGTCAGAATGGCGCCGCCGCCATTTGCGTCGGAAAATGTCAGATCGCCCTCATGTTCCTCGATAATCTTGCTGACAATCGCCAGACCCAAGCCCGATCCGGTGGCGCGGGTGGTGACATAAGGCTCCAAGATCCGTTCGCGAACATCGGGCAGCCCCTGGCCATTATCGGCGAACGACACCCGCAGTCGCCCGTCATGGATGCCGACAGTCACGGCGATGCGTCCCTTGCTGCCCGATGGATCGGCTTCGAGGCGGGCACGGATGGATTCGACCGCATTTTTGAGAATGTTGGTCGCCGCCTGCCCCAATTGCCGACGATCGGCCCTGATCGCGATATTGGGCTGGTCATTCTCGACCGTGAAGTCGATATCCGGATTGGCGACCTCGAACAGGAAGGTCGCATGGCCGATGATATCGACCAGATTTTCGTCGCGAAATACCGGTTTGGGCATGCGGGCGAATGAGGAAAATTCGTCGACGATATTGCGCAGGTCGCCGACCTGGCGGATGATCGTATCGGTCAACTGGCCGAAAACGCCGTCATCGTCGTCGATCTGCTTTCCAAAGCGCCGTTTCAGCCGCTCTGCCGCCAGCTGTATGGGTGTCAGCGGGTTCTTGATCTCATGCGCGATCCTGCGGGCAACGTCGGACCATGCGGCCCGGCGCTGGTCGGTCAGTTGCTGGGTGATATCCTCAAATGTCACGACAAGGCCCCGTTCGTCGGCGGCGAGTTTGACGGCAAGCGTCTGCGGTTCGGTTCCGTCGCCCAGCTGGACGACGGCCTGATGCCGGTTTTCGGCGTGCAACTGGGCAAGATGCGGCGCAACATCGCTGAACTGCCTGCCGACAATATCCTCGCCTTCGCCCGACAGCAGGCGGACGGCCATCCTGTTGGCCAGCCTGATCTTCCCGTCCTGATCCACGCTCAAAATGGCGGAAGTGACCGAACCCAGAACGGTTTCGATAAAGCTCCGCCGCTCCTCGATTTGCCGGTTGGCGGTCAACAGGTTGCCGGTCTGCGTTTCCAGCCTTTCGGTCATCCGGTTGAACGACATGGACAGGAAGCCGACCTCGTCCTTGCGCAGCCCCTCCTCGGGCACACGCACGGTCAAATCGCCATCAGCAATGCGCTGGGCCGCCTGAACCAGATCATTGACCGGACGGACAAGCCGGTCGGCAACCAGCAGCGCGATCCAGACCGCCAGCCCGATAATCAGCAGCGACACGACATAGAGCAGGGCGTTGAATTGCAGTTGCAGGTTGCGCGACCGCGCCTCCATCGCCTTGTAATCGGCGAGCACACTCTGGGCCTTTTCGCCAAGCATGAATGACGGCACGGTCACCGCCCGGCTGGCGTAAAGATAGGTGCGCGGCGAATCGAACAGCCGGTGCACCGCAACGATCCGGTCCGGGCGCGCGGTCACGACCAGATCCTCGCCCGCCTGAAGCTTTGCCAGTTCGGCCGGAGTGATCCACTTTTCCTTGCGCCGTTGTTCGGGTGTCACGACGACGATGGTGCGCTGTTGCCCGTCGGCACCCGCCGTCACGATCGCCGACTCGCTCAGCTTGCGGAACAGCAGTTGGTCATAATAGAAGTTCATGAAGGCCGGGCTGTTTGGCTGGGTCCGCTCCAGACTATAGCGGATGTCGCTGGCCATGATGACGGTTTCGTCACCGACATCCCTCAGTTTCTCCTCATAATAGCCCTTGGCCAGCGCGCCTGCATTTTCCAGCATCGCCTGGGCGGAATTGGAAAACCAGAATTGCGCGCCGCTCTGGAACAGGATCGACGCAAAAATCGCCAGAAGCAGCGCTGGCACCGCAGCGAGGAGCGAAAAGATGACGACCAGGCGCACATGCAGAAGGCCGCTTTCGCCTGCGCCGAGGCTCGCCGTCCGGCGCAGTGCCATCCGCCGTCCCGCCAGCATCAGCAATATCGAGGCCGGCAGCAGGTTCGCCACCAGAAAGACCGCCGCCAGAACGGGTGTCAGCGGCTCTGACTTGGGTTGCTGACCGACCAACATGAACGCCGTCAGCGCGGCCATCGACAGCAGCAGCAGGACCGTGCCGATTTCAAGGATACGCACGCGCTGGGTTTGGCCGAGCCACGCGGCCGCATCGGAGATGCGCTGACGCCAACCGGGTTCCGGCTTGTGCAAGGGGCTATCGGCGGCTGTTGCCATTCTGCAACTAATGCCAGTTCATACGTTGCAAGAAAAGCACATTCGTTGGCGCCGAAAGCGGTTTATCGCATCACCGCCGCGCTTCGCCGGACTTGCCGCCCGCCAACCCATAGTCGTTGAGTTTCTTGCGCAGCGTATTGCGGTTGATCCCCAGCAGCGCGGCCGCCTGCAACTGGTTGCCGCGCGCCTGCTGCATCACCGCATGCAGCAGCGGCTTTTCAAAGGCGGCGAGCGCACGCGCATATATCCGCTCGCGTCCATGCCCCCTCTGCCGCTGCTCGACCATGAACTGGCCGACTGCGGCTTCAAAGCTGCACAGGGCACCCTGCAAGGCCGGTTCGGCGTCGGTTGCGCCCGCAATCTGCGCAACGCTGGCCTCTGAAATGCAGTCCTCGCGCGCCGTCAGCGTCAACCGGTAAACAAAGTTTTTCAGTTCGCGCACATTGCCGCGCCACTGCATCTGCGTCAGCCGCACGACCGCATCCTCGTCAATCTGTTTGGACGGCAGGCCTTCGCCCGCTGCAAGGGTGAGGAAATGCCGGGTCAGCAGACCGATATCCTCCGGACGGGCGCGCAGCGGCGGCAGGTGCACCGGGACGACGTTGAGCCGGTAATACAGATCCTCGCGGAATTTGCCTTCCGCGATCAGCGCCTCCAGATCCTGATTGGTCGCCGCGATGACGCGCACGTCGAGCCGGATACTCGCCTTGCCGCCAATCCGGCTGATCGTGCCGCTCTGCAGCGTGCGCAACAGCCGGGTCTGGGCATGATAGGGCATGTCGCCAATCTCGTCGAGGAACAGTGTGCCGCCCTGCGCCTGTTCGAAACGACCGATCCCCTGCCCGACAGCACCGGTGAACGCGCCCTTTTCATGGCCGAACAATTCCGCCTCGATCAGTTCGGACGGAATCGCCGCCATGTTGACGGCGACAAACGGCCCGGTCTTGCGGTGCCCCAGATTATGGATCGCCTCGGCCACCAGTTCCTTGCCGGTCCCCGATTCCCCGAGGATGAGCGCCGTCAAGTCGTTGCGCAGAAGGCGGGCGACCATGCGGTAAACATCCTGCATTGCCGGGCTGCGCCCGACCATCGGCATCGTCGCCTCAAGCAGCGTGCCATTCTCGCCCTGATTGTCGGTCCGGCGTTTCTCGATCCCCTGTTTGACCGCGAGAACCAGTTCATCCAGATCGAAGGGCTTGGGAAAATATTCGAAGGCATTGATCTCGCTCGCGCGCACCGCCGTATCGAGCGTGTTCTGCGCCGACATGATGATGATCGGCATGTCGGGTGATTTGGCAATCACATCTTCAAGGCTCGAAATGCCGTCGCGATCCTTGAGCACGACGTCGGTGAGCATCAGATCATAGCGATTGCCCGCCAGTGCGGCGTCGCGCGCGCTGGCGCTTTCGCAGACGTCAACCTCGATACCTTCGGCCTCAAGCGCAGAGCGCACAACCATGCCGATCGAGCTGTCATCCTCGACGATCAATACCCGGTCGGCATTCATATACTGGTCTTTCTTTCGGCTACGGGCAGGAAGATGCGGAAAATCGTCCGCTGCCCTGCGCCATCGCGTTCGACCGCGATCCGGCCATTCATTTGCGACAGATATTTGCGAACAATAGCAAGGCCCAGTCCCTGCCCCTCACGCTTGGTCGTCACGAAGGGCGAGAACAGCTCATTTTCGATATGCTGCGCGATCCCCGGCCCATTGTCGCTGATCGCAACCTCGACCGGCAGGCGGACGCCCTTGTCCCCTTCGCTGCGCAGCGCGGCCCCCATCACGAAGCGGGTCGATATGCCGATCTGCGGATCGTCGGTCTGCGCCAGGGCGTCGATGGCGTTCTGGATCAGGTTGATCAGCACCTGCACCATTGCGTCGGCCTCTATCTGCACATCGGGCAGCGACGGATCATAATTGATGTCGATGGCGGGCATCGTCCTGTTTGCCGCACGCACCGAACGGATGGCGCGCTCGATCAGTTCGTGGATATTCTCGGCCTCCATCTGGCCGGGCATCACACGCCCCAGATTCTGCATCTGATCGAGCAGGCGGGCGATGCGATCCACCTCGTGCACGATCAGATCGGTCAGCGCGGCCTGTTGCGGATCGACCTTGCGCGCCAGCAGTTGCGCCGCCCCCTTTATGCCCGCCAGCGGGTTCTTGATTTCGTGGCCAAGGATCGCCGGGGCCGCCATCGCCTGCTGCTTGCCGCCGTCGGTCTGCTCGCCGATCTGGTCACGGTCGGCCTGTCGCGGCACAAGAATGTACAGTCGGCAATCGGGATAGCCCAACGGCGTCGCGATATTCAGATCGACATAATTGGCCTGCGCGCCGTGCGTCTGGAACCGCATATTCTGCGCGCTGATATCGCTTTCGCGTGCCGCGATCGCACCGTTCAGTCGGTCGCTGGCAAAACGCAACAGCGATTGGGCGGGCTCGCCGATGATGCGGCGGCTGCTCCGCCCGAAAAAGGCTTCGGCGGCTTCATTGGCATAGAGAACCAGATTGTCGGCACCCGACAACAGCAACGGCAAGGCTATGGTCGACAGCAACAGCCCGTCGGGCGGGCGATTTGCCTCGATTATCGTCGCCTCAGGCGGCATTTCGCATCAGCAGGGGTTCGTAGAAGCGGGCAAGTTCGCCCAGCACCTGATCGGCATCGTCGATCCGGTTGACCATGTTGCGA
>JADLBY010000203.1 GCA_020847445.1 Sphingomonadaceae bacterium
GCGGCAAGGCGGCCTGCCTTGTGCATGCCAGCAAAGGCTTCGGGCCCGTGCAGCTTGATCACCCCGTCGCGCGGGATCGCGGCCTCATCGGCGGTAACGGCAACATATTGGTTCATGGGGGCGCATATAAGGGATGTTGCGCAATTTTGCGAGGGTTCGTTTTCTGGGTTTCGCGCAGAGGCGCAGAGGTTCGCAGAGGACGCGGAGATTGTTTCCGAGCCGAAGGCTCAATAACGATGTGGAGCGTAAAGTTTAAGTGAGGCGCGATTGGAAAGCGGCTTCGCCGCAATACACTTCTCTGCGACCTCTGCGAAAACTCTGCGCCTCTGCCCGAAACCAATTCCGCCGGTAAGGCACTATTCGACGCTGATTTTAGCAGCTATGCCAACCGCATGACCGCAAACCGCATCTACACCGCCGCGCTTGTCATCATTGGCGACGAAATCCTTTCCGGGCGCACGCAGGACAAGAATATCAGCCAGATCGCGCTCTGGCTCAATGTGCAGGGCATCCGGCTGGTCGAGGTGCGCGTGGTTCCCGATGTTGAGGAGGCGATTGTCGAGGCGGTGAATGCCTTGCGCGCGCGCAACGATTATCTGTTCACCACGGGCGGGATCGGGCCGACGCATGACGACATCACCGTCGATGCGATCGCCGCGGCGCTGGGCGTGCCGGTGGTGTTGCATCCGATCGCGAAAGAAATCCTCGAACGCTATTACGAAACCCGCGGCGGCGCGACCGAACAGCGGCTGCGCATGGCGCGCGTGCCCGAAGGTGCGGACCTGATCGCCAACAAGATGTCGGGCGCGCCAGGGATCAGGATCGGCAATATCTTCATCATGGCGGGCGTGCCGCATATCACTGCGGGCATGCTCGACGCGCTGACCGGCACGCTGGAGGGTGGCGCGCCTTTGCTGTCGCACCAGATCGGCTGCTGGGTTGCCGAAAGCGAGATTGCCCAATTGCTGGGTGATACCGAAAAGGCGCATGAAGGCTGCCAGATCGGCAGCTATCCTTTTTTCCGCGAAGGCCGTGTGGGCGCCAATTTCGTCGTGCGGACCACCGATGCGCATCAACTGGCGGCCTGTGTGGAGGCGCTGCGGTCCGGGCTGGCGGGTCTGGGCTATGAAACCGTCGATGGCGGGATCTGACCGCTTATTCATCGTGCGTCAATCGACGCCACAGCAGGAAGCCGGTCGATGAAAATGCTCCATAGCTTTCGCCTGGCGACCGCGCTTGCGCTGTTGATTCCCGTCAATGCCGCCTTCGCCGAAACGGCCCCGGCCACCGCGAACCGGACGGCGCAAACGCCCTGGCTATATGAAAATAGCGACGTTCCGGTCGACAAGAGCTGGACCTTCGGCGTGCTCGACAATGGCCTGCGCTATGCGGTGAAGCGCAATATCGTTCCGGCCGGGCAGGTGTCGATCCGCGTCCGCGTCGACGCTGGTGCGCTGCACGAGGATGATGACCAGCTCGGCTTTGCGCATCTGATGGAACATCTGGCCTTTCGCGGGTCGGAACATGTCCCCGACGGCGAGGCCAAGCGCATCTGGCAGCGTTTCGGCGTATCCTTTGGCAGCGACAGCAATGCGCAGACCACGCCGACGCAGACCGTCTACAAGCTCGATCTGCCGAACAGTTCGCCCGCAACGCTCGCCGAGTCGCTCAAAATTCTGGCCGGGATGGTGCGGGCACCCAATATTTCCGAAAGTGCGCTGCAGGCGGAGAGGGCCATCGTACAGGCCGAACTGCGCGAGTCCGCCGGTGCCGGAATGGATCTGGGCGAGGCGATGCGGCAGCATGCATTTCAGGGGCAACGGCTTGCGAGGCGTTCGACCATAGGGACGATAGAAAGCCTTGATTCGGCTTCGGCAGCCGGATTGAAGGAATTTCATCGCCGCTGGTATCGCCCTGAAAAGATTGTCGTCTCGATTGCCGGTGATGCCGATCCCAAAGATCTGGAGCGGCTGGTGCAAAAGCATTTTGGCGGCTGGAAGGGGGAGGGGGCCCCGGTCGCCGATCCCGATTTCGGCCGCCCCGATCCCAAGGGTATCGTCGCGCGGACCGTGGTCGCCCCTACATTGCCGCCCAATGTCGCGATACTTTATGCCCGCCCGTGGGAAAAGGTTGCCGATACCATCGCCTATAATGAGCAGTTGCTGGTCGACGCGCTGGCGCAACAGATCGTCAATCGCAGGCTGGTAACGCAGGCGCGCGCCGGATCGACCTTCAGCCTTGCCGAGGTTGCGCAGGAAGATGTGTCGCGCAGCGCCGACACCACCACCGTCATTGTAACCCCCATCGGCGACAATTGGCAGCAGGCCGTCCGGGATGTGCGGGCGATCATCGAGGATGCCGTCACATCGCCGCCTTCGCAGGCCGATATCGACCGCGAACTGGCGCTGTTCGGCAATGCGCTGCGCACCATGCGCGACAGCTATCCGTTCGAGGCGGCAGCGAAGCAGGCCGATGATATCGTCAAGGCAGTCGATATCCGCGAAACCATCGCGGATCCCGATACGGTCGTGTCGGTCTATGAAAATATGCGCGACAAGTTCACGCCCGAGCGCCTGTTTGCCGCGACCAAGGCGCTGTTTGCCGCTGACGCCGTGCGCATATTGCGTACCGCCCCTGCAGCCGAAGGCCCAGATGCAGACATCCGGCTGGCCAGGGCTTTGACCGATCCGGTTTCGGGCATGGCGAGCGCGCGACTTGCCGGCAAGGCCATCGGTTTCGACGATTTGCCCAAGCTGGGCGCGCCTGCGCAGGTCGTGTCGCGCACACCATTGCCGAAACTGGAAATGGAGGCGGTCGAACTGTCAAATGGCGTTCGCGCCCTGCTGTTCCCGAACAAGGCAGAAAGCGGACAAGTGCGTGTGCTGGTGCGGTTCGGGCGCGGCTATCAGGCGCTTGATCCGGACAAGGCGGCTTTGCTCTGGTCCGGACCGGGCGTCATCAGCGAAAGCGGGATCGGCCAGTTCAGCCGGACGCAGATCGATCAACTGGTCAACGGGCGCCGCATCGAACTGACTTTCAATGTCGACAATGACGCTTTCGAATTTGGCGCCACCACCCGCCCGGAGGATCTGGTCGATCAATTGCGGCTGATCGCCGCCAAGATGGAAAATCCCAATTGGGACGCCGCCCCGCTGGAACGCGAAAAGGCATTGGCAATCTCCGGCTATCGCAGTTTCGATATGTCGGCGACGGCGGTGCTGCAGCGTGAACTGCAATTCCGCCTGTCGGGCAACGACCCGCGCTGGAAAATCCCGAGCCCCGACGAGGTGCGGAAACTGGACGCTAGGGCGTTCCGCGCCTTCTGGCAGCCTTTGCTCGCCAGCGGTCCGGTCGAGGTGTTGCTGTTTGGTGATTTCGACCCTGCGCTTGCGGTCGATGCCTTGCAGAACACCGTGGGCGGCATGAAGCCCCGCACCGCCGCAACCGTCGCGCCCAAGGCGGCGAGGGTGAATTTCCCTGCGGCCAATGCGACGCCGCTGCGTTTCGTGCACAAGGGCCCCAAGGACCAGATGGCTGCCGTGATCGGCTGGCCGACCGGAGCGGGCTTGGCGCAAATTGGCGAGGCACGCCAATTGGAAGTGCTGGCGGCATTGTTCCGCGACCGGTTGTTCGAGAAATTCCGTTCCGAACAGGCTGCCGCATACAGCCCCGATGCTACTGCGAACTGGCCGGAAGAATTTTCCAGTGGCGGCTTTCTGATGGCCTATAGCCAGATGCAGCCAAAGGATGCCGAACGCTTCTTTGCCTTTGCCAAATCGGTCGCCGCCGACCTTGCCGCAACACCTGTAAGCAAGGATGAGTTGCAGCGCGCTTTGGAGCCGATACTGCAATATGTCGAACGGGCGACAACGGGCAATCTGTTCTGGATGAACGAACTGGAAGGCGCGACCTATAATGCGGCGCGTTACGAGGCGCTGGCCAGGCTGTACAGCGACTATCGAACGGTCACACCCGAACAGTTGCAGGCGCTTGCCCGCAAATATCTGGTCGATTCCAGGGCCTGGACGATGGTGGTCGAACCCGAGCCCGACGC
>JADLBY010000204.1 GCA_020847445.1 Sphingomonadaceae bacterium
GGCATGGCCGAACTCAACCAACCCATGATCGAGGAGGAAAATCAGCCCCTACACATCACCGCCAAAGCCGCCTGACGATGGCCCACGGCCACAGCCGAAATTACACCACCTTGACGGACGCGACCTGTGACGAGGCGAGCCAGGTGATTGGACCTGCCACACTCATGGTCCCGGCGATGGGGCAACAGACGATCTTCGCTGGAGATCCTTGCCAGCTGTCGCCGATCGTTCAATGTGCTGGACCGCGCGAAAAGGCATTGCTTGGCAGGACGGCATTCGATTTGTTCGCCCACACACCAACGACAATGCTGAACGAGCAATCGCGCATGGCCGTCGGAATTTGCCAGGCCGTTAGCACGACATTTTACAACGGCGAGCTCAAGGTTTGCCGGAAAGCCTTGGCTGATCCCGAGTGGAAGACCCAGCGCAGCCCCTTCTTTGTCGACGGACGCGAGATCCCGCGCGTGTGTTTTGATCAAGTCTCTGAGCCGGCGACATATTCTCAGAACTATGGTGGCTTTATTCGCTTCCAATCCGCGAAGCTCGTTGAGAGCATTGTCGATAATCTCGCGGGATCTTACGTCGATCCGCAAGACATCCTGGTTCTGACTCCCTTCAGGGCTCAACGAACACTGATCAGAAATTTTCTCAGGCGCAGGCACCCAGAGATTTCCGTCAACACTGTTCACCGGGCTCAAGGAAGCGAGCGC
Source organism: Sphingomonadaceae bacterium (assembly GCA_020847445.1). Lineage (GTDB taxonomy): Bacteria > Pseudomonadota > Alphaproteobacteria > Sphingomonadales > Sphingomonadaceae > Sphingorhabdus_B. The sequence goes on from JADLBY010000204.1 coordinate 711, forward strand.
ACTCTTGTGATATTCGATCCAGTCGATGGAACGGCAAGTTTCCTGAAAGGCCGCGATGGCGAACGGCTTATCAATGTCGCGATTTCACGGGCAAAAGCGCACGTCGTCGTGCCCTTCGTCAGGGATGATCTCGAGAACCCGGCGTTGGGCCTGCTCCATAAGATCGCGAGCAAATCCTTCCAAACGGCCGGGAAGTTTGCTCATCCATTCACGTTTTCGTCGCTTGCAAACTGACATTTGATCCTGTTATGTTCTCGAACAATCAGCCTTCCGGTATTGGAATGCAAAGCTATGGACACGAAACAAACCGAACATTCGAACTTGGACGGATGTGATCCTGCATCGCCTTGGTCTGGTTTTGCGGAAGTAAGCGAAGCGATCCGCGATAATCGGCTCATGGAATATCGGGTCAAGAAGTCTTGGGCTGATCCTTGGGGGCGGAAGCTTACGATCGCAGTCCTGCTGATTATTGTCGCAGGTTTTGCATACTTGGCTGGAGCATCGGCCGGGCTCTGGTGATCCCATCCATCACCACTCCTTTACCTCATCGGCCGACTCCGCGCTCGCACCCTGTGCACCTTTGGTAACTGCATCCAGACGGCCTCTGGAACCGCGGATGCGTTGGCGACCGGCATCCTGCGCGCGCAGCACTTCGTCGTGAATGGTGCCCGGGTCCACCTGCGGCACGTTTCCAGAGACCCCTCCACCGATCTGGGCACGACCACGGACAGATCCCGGTCCTGTCACCGAAGGGCGCGAGATTGGCTGTCCTGGCGTCAGTATGAGCCTGTCCTCGATCCCGTCGCGCAGCTGTTCCGCGTAGCTTTCGATGAATTTGCCCTGCAGCGCCTGGCCCTCCGGGCTGAGCTGGAAGGTCAGGTCGTCGAAGCGGATATTGCCGTAGAAGTCGCGATTGCGCTCGATCTCGACCAAGCCCCATTCGCGGTATGCCTGTGACAGGTTAAGGCTGCCAGCAGCACTGTTGCCCTCGAAGAATGATGCCTGGCTTTCGAGGCGGTTTGCCAGTTCCTCAGCCCGCCGCGCTTCGCGACTGTAGCTCTGGGCCTCGGTCAGCGAAGCGTTCATGCCGCTCGCGGTCGAGGAAATCGAAGAACTCGATGAGGTGCTGACACTGCGAACAAATCCATCGCGCGTGCTCGACCAGTTCCGACTGTCCGAAATCTGCGCAAGGCTCCCGAAGATGCGTGAGCGATCCTCAGATGCGATGCCGATATCGCTGTCGGTCCAGGTACGTGTACCGCCCCCTTTCAATCCGACATTTGCAGACGCCACACCGTTCGTGACACCAGCGCTGGCGCCGGCTTCACCCCCAAGGAACCAAGCAGTCGAAATGTCGTCAGCGGCCCTTCGCGATAGGCCAAACTGGCGCTGTAGGTTTGTCGATGCCTGGTCGACCTCGTTGAAAGCGGTCTGGATGCTATCGGAGTTGGATGTACCGGTCGCGCTCTCGAAAGCCGATCCGCGGCTGAATTGGCTGCGTAGCTCGCGGAACTTCGTGACGGCGCTGGTGGTCGATTCCGTCGCAATGTTCGCATAGCTCTCGCTGTTCGAGCGGGCCTGCGATGCCATCGTCGACAGGCGCGAGGTGAACTCCTGTCCGAGGCTGGGCGTGAAGGGATAGCTCGAGTTGGGAAGCTGATCGTAGCTGGCTTCGGGGAAACTCGTCGTCATCGAGCCCGTATCGCTGAACGTCCGGGTCTGCGCCGCGCCATAGGTGAAGCTTGGCGCGATCGTCCCTTGTGCGAACTGACGCGTCAGAACGCTCGAATTCTCAAAGCTCGTATTGCCCAGCGAGACGTTGCCTGTGCTGGCCTCGCGCGCCGCTTCCTCGGCAGCGTTCTGGCGTGGATTGAGATAGCTTGTCGCATGGTGCGAAATCGCCATGGCACCCTTGGCAACGCCGCCGGCCAGAAACGGCACCGAGGCGATGAGATAGCCTGCCAGCAGCCCGATATCGCTGTTCACATCGGTCATGCCGGTGAAGCTTGCAAGACTGAGCCCGCTGCTTCCAGCAACCGCGCTCATGTCCGCGGCGCCTTTGTACATCAGCATCATGTGCAGGATCACGAACAGCGGTCCCCATGCCGCCAGGTAGAAGAAACCTGTCACATAGCCCTTGAGTGCCAGCGGCCCGGTCTTGGGCAGCAGGAACAGCGGGAAGAGTACCGGAAACAGGGCGTAGAAAAGCACGGTCAGCACGACATTGAGGAGCGGCACCCACTTCATCGCGTTGCTGGCAATCGAGCCATAGGTCCGCTCGGTCTGAATATCCGCACGCGTTTGCGCGTAGACATCGACATTGCCCGCGCCGCTCGTTGCCGCCATCGAATGCATGGCCTGGCTCATCGCGTTGATCGTCAGCGTCTGCTTGAAGATCTCGGTCGCATTGGCCGAGACCCCGGTGAGGTACTGGTAGGCCACTGGCAAGTCAGCAAAGAGCTTGGCCTTGGCGAGGGCGGCAGTCTGGTTGGGATAGAGCTGGCGTCCGAAGACCGTCCCCATGCCGTCGATCAAACCGGCCCACTGCGCGTTCAGCGCATCATAGGCTTCGCGGCAGGTGATGATATTCGAAGTCACCTGACCGGTCCCGGTGTCGCGGGTCAGGAAGCGCTGGGCCCGCGCCTGACTGCCGGGCGCAATGGTCGTCCAGATGTCGCTGGTCTCGGCGAGCTCCTTCATCGAATAGCGGCCAAGCAGCACATCGTAGAAGACGCATTGCCGGAAGTGCTCGTCGAGGTTGGCGGCAAATTCCGGGTCGGAAATGCGCAAGGAGCGCGTGGCATCGTAGAGCCGTGCGCCATAGATCATGCCATTCTTCGAGTAGTTGAGGTCGCCCGGCAGCCCGAACACCACCTCGGCCGAGCCAGTCAGATAGTCGCCGACCTGGCTCGTGAAGCTCGCCATAAGTGCAAGCCCCAGCGGCACATTGCTGACATTGGCAGGGGCGAGACTGGGGTTAAGCCGGTCGGTCACATGGACGTCGAGCCGCGGCACCATCAGGCACGAATAGATCAGCGTCGCACCAAGGAACCAGTTGATCCAGGCCCGCCAGTCCTGATTGAACGCCAACGTAATTGCGGAGAGGCCGAGCCCCATGACCATGACGACCTGCAGAAGGCTCTTGTAGCCCCCATTGCCTGTCCAGGCGGCGACCGCCTGAAAGACATTGACCAGGTAGTCGCCGCCGCCAACCGTGAAAATCTCGACCATGATGCTGGGCTCCCGCCTCTTTCGGCGCGCTGAAAGGGATCAGTGGGTAAGGGCGCGTGATTGCACGCCGCGCGACCAGTCGAGCGAAGCGGCCATACCCGGCGACATCGAGGCGGCGAGCACGTTCTCAATGAACGCCGTCTTCTCGATGATCTGCATGATGGCGTTGACCTTCAGGTGCGTGTTCGCCTGCCTGTCGGCGAGTGCCTGCCGGACGACATTGACCTGGCCCTGCCACATCGCAATCTTGGCTTCGTCCGCGCCGATGAAGCTCGACATCGAGCGGCCCGCTTCGCTGACGATCCGGTCGAGGACTGCGAACAGCAGGTCGACACTGGCGATCTCCGCCAGCGTCTCGCGATCATCGGTTGGCATCCCGCGGCCATAGGCCGCCTGGACCGTCAGGATCTTGTAGAGCGGGATCGAAGCAACCTGGAGCAGCTCCTTTTGTGCGTCGGTGATCGCGGTGTCGTCATGGATTGCCTGGATCATACCGGCAATCAGGGCCGCAACGCGCGGGCGCAGCGCCTTCGATGCGGGAAGGCTGAGCGACTTGAAGCCGGGATCGAGGCACTTGTCCGGCTCGTCGCAGTCGAAGATCAGGACGTTTCCGTTGCTCGTCCCGTCGAGCAGTGAGGTGACCAGCGTCGAGGACGCTTCCCCGACAATCGGCACGAACTTGCCCGGCTCATCATCCTTGGGCGGGACATAGATGATCGTGCCCAGCAGCGTCATTGCATATTCGGCGAGTTCCTCGTCGAAAGTGCCATTCGGCGAGAAGAACGCGGACTTCTTGAGGATCGTCCAGGTGTAGTTTCTCGCCACGGCGGGATTTACGTCGTCATATTTGCCCGAGCCCTGCGCTGTCGTACTCGACCGCTGGCCTTTCGTGCCGCACCCGTGCTTGGCGGCTGCATAGTCGGTGAAGATGCCTTCCGAATTGCCGATCGCCTCGCAGATCGCCTTGTCGGCCAGGTCGCCCTTGGGCCAGATGCCGCCCACCAGCCCCTGCGCCATTTCGCAGGAGTTGATGTTGAGGTTGTTCATGAGCTGAGCCTTCTGGCTGAACTCCTGCATGATCTTCGAGCATTCCGGGCAGACCGTGTCGATCGCCAGGCTGAAAGCAAAGCCGACCGCATTGTTGGCGACAGCCTTCAGCATCGCGACGATCTCGCTCGCGTTGATGAAGCTGAAGGATCCGGCAAAGATGTCGATGCCGCCGCAGCCCGCACGGGCGCGCGGCAGTTGCAGATTGGCGATGTTGGTCGTCTTCTGCGGGAAGCGCGTCCAGACGTTGCCGAGGCTGTAATAGCCTGCCGACTGACCCTCGAACGCGGTCGGCCCATTGACGTTAGCGGCGCCGCCAACATCGTTGAGGAACGAGTCCATCGAACTGCCGACATCGGCCGACGCGCTGGTAAGGGGGAGGGTGGCCGCGAGGATCGCGGCGACGGCACGTTTCATCCTAGTAGTCACGTCCAGCTTCCTTCGATGTGAGGAGGTAAATGCGGTCCTGAAGCTCGTCGGCACTCATCACGCCGTAGCCGATCGGGATGGGCTGACCCTTGGCGGCATCCCAGAGCACCACAGCCGGCGTGACCTTGGGCTCGAGCCCCATACGGCTGCGCTGGTTGGTCTCGACTGTGTAATTCGGGAAATGGCGTGAGGGGCCGCCGTCGGTCGAAATCGCGCGCACCGTGATGTGCCAGGTCGACGCAACGCTCTGGACGATTGGCGACATGACTTCGCAGGCGCCGCAGCTCTGGGCGAAGAAGTAGAACAGCCCGTAGCGTTCAGAGAGCTGCGCCATCACCGCATTGCGCTCGGCGTTGCGCGAGTCCTGCCACTGGCGCTTGCCGAGCGTCGAGACAGGGCGCTGGAGCGTGTAGTCGAGATCAGGATCCTGCCAGATCGCCCGTTGCCAGACATCGCTGAACAGCGATGCCCGGTCGAGCTGGGCGCGCTGGAAGCGGATATAGGCCGTCACATTGGCCGGCGTCGGCTCGAGGATCGCCTTGGCTTTCAGTTCGCGCAGATTTGCCGTGATGGCATCGAGCTGGCTCGTCGCACTGGGAGCAGGCTCAGATGCCTCCTCCTGCCCTTCGGGCGGCTTGGGCCTGGCGCAATAGAACCAGTACCCAAGGCGTCGCTCCTCGCAGTAGAAGCTGTCCTGGCTGTCGCTGGTCGTGACCAGCGGCGGTTCCTGCCCGTGTGCCGAAGCACTGAGCGCGGGCGCAACGGCGGTGAGCGAGAGGCAGGCGGCAAGCAGCCGCCGGGCGGCCTTATTGGCTGGCGCGGGCATAATAGTCCTCGATTTTTTGCTGGATTTCGGTGGCGGCCTGGAGCTCGTCGGGCAGGCGCGCGGCATCGGTGAATTCGGCGTAGACCTCGCTGAAATCCATCTTCGAAAGATCGAGCCGCGAGAACTCGTCGATGGTGAAGCCAAGGCACTGCTCGGTCTTGGGCTTGCCCCAGGGCTTGTTCAGTTGCTGGCGGCCCTGTTCCTGCAGGATCCGCGAAAGTTTGGATTCAAAGCAGCAATAGACCTTCTTCTTGGTGAGGCAGACGCCCAGGAAGCTGTCCGAGCAATAGGTCCCGACATAGGCGCATAGGCCCTGCACATCACGCTGGTGAAGCAGCATTTCCTCGCGGCTGCAGCCGAGAGCGACAAGCAGCTGGATACCCGGAATGAGCGGGAAACCCTTGCCCTTGCAGCAATTGAGCACGCCGAAGACCTTGGACGAGCAGGTGTTGCGCGTACCCTTGAACAGGGTGAGCGTGTCGGGATCGAACTCGCGCCGTGCCTGGTCCATCGCGTTGAGCGCGACAACCGCGTCCTTGAACTCGTCATTGGCCTCGCGCTCGATCGTCTCGCACGAGCCATCGATGCAATAGACGTCGCCGTCGCAGATGAACTGGCTGGTATCGGCAGGCTGGTCCGGGACAGGGCAGTCGTAGACCCGCTCCCAGGTTCGACAGGGCTCCCCCGAAAGGCAGTCTTCGCGCACCAGCGAGCAGCCGGGTGTGCTTTCCAGCGTCTGGCAGTCCTGGGCTTGCGTAAATTGGGCGCAGGTATAGCTGCGCGACCACGCCCAGCAGGGCTGGGTGACCGCGATGCCGTCGACAATCCGGGTGACAGGATCGCTGTCGGTGCAGGTCTCGGTGTCCTGCTGACATGAATTGTCCGCAGCAAGACCCGCGCACTGGCTTTCATCGCGGCTCATCGTGACGACGTCCTCGCCGGTTACGGTGTAGGGCGTCGCGCCATCGACGGGTGCAGTGCAGCTTACGAGATCGACGCGCAGGTCGCCCGAGTTGCAGCCCCAGTAGATGCCGAGATAGGGATCGCACAGATTGATCGGATAGGACTGCGTGACCGTGCACTGCGGCGCCGGGTAGCGATTGCAATTGTAGATCGACGCCGGATCGACGCCGCTCCCGCCGACGCAGTAGTAGCCATAGACCTGCCGCTGCTCGATCGTGGCATTCAGCGTCACCGGGCAGCTTCTGCTCTCCTGGGTCGCGGTATAGCCGACATTGCAGGTCGCCATGTAGCGCGCTGTCGTGCCGGTACCCGGAGGCAGGGGGACGCAGCGGCCCTGACTCCCGCTGATGCTCATACCGCTCGTGTAGGAGAGCGGATCGTCGTTGATGACGTTGCTGCGCGCGACAACCGCGTCGAGGTCCTGGGCCGCGAACTGCGCACGTCGATCCATGGAATCGCGCATGGTCCGGTATCCGGTGTTCGCCGTTGCCTGGCTCGCGGCTTCACGCGCCATCCGGTCTGGATCGTCGAAATAGCCCGACTGGTTCGGCACACCCCCGAAATTGGGAATACGGTTTGCGTCCGGGTCGGTTGTCGCCGCGCTCTGCGCTGCGGCCGCCTGGTCGCGCCCGAACGCCTTGCCGTCTGCCTTGGCGGCATCGGTCGTGGTTTGGGCCGAGACGCTTGCCGGCAGACCGGCGCAGGCGAGATAGAGAAGGGGAAGGAGAAGCCGCTTCATGGGTCACTCCGTTGCAGGCGGGCGAGATGCTGGGATGCGAGGAGCGCGCCGGGACCACCGCCTTGCGCGAAGGTTTCGAGCGCATAGGACACGCTGACATTGCCGCTCATCCGGTCGTGGGGCGGAACCTGGGTCCGGCAATCGAAGCCATCGCAGAGATCGAAATCGCTGCTGCTCACCACATAGGTAGGGACCGCCTCGACCCCGAAGGCGCGAAACAGGCGCGGATCGATGCCGACCGCGTCGAGCTTGCCGCCGTCCGCTGCGACTTTCGCGAGCGCCGCAGTCAGGGTCTTGGCGCTGCCTCCTGGCAGCCCGCGAAGCACGACCACACCGCCTGCGCGGGCGACGTCGTCCGCCATGGCGCGCAAGGCTGCCGGCGGCATCGAGAGCGAAGCGAAGGCGATGAAGCGGGGTGCTTCACCCAAGCCCTCGCTGGCCATGGTGCCCGCGTCGGCCACCATCTTGTCGAAGTCGAAGACGTCCTCACTTTCTGGCCGCGCGGTTCTTGCCGCCTGCTCGGTGTAGCGCTTGCCGTGCGCCTGGGCTTCGGCGGCGCTGGCATTGGCTTGGCTAAGGACCGCTTCGGCGCGCGCGCGGGCACTGGCGGCAAGCGCATCGGCTTCGCTCGCCTCGACATTGGCGCGGGCGCGTATCGCTTCGAGATCGAGCTCCGGCTCGCTCGTCTGCGCTGCGGCTCCCGCCATGGCGGCGGCGCCAGTGATCGACGCGATTACAAGGAGATGAGGGAGTATTTTCATAACGCGCAGCAGTTCCGTTTGCGCCAGACCAGATAGCCCATGTCCTCGCCGATGGCGGGATAGACCTGGCCTGCCGACATGAAGGTGGTGGAGGCGCCAATGGGCGCGCACGCGTAGCGGCCCTTGGTCTGCGGATTGGGATTGGTGGCCTGGAAGCGGTATTGCTGCTTCCTCATCACCGGCATCAGATACTTGCCGCAGAGCCCCTTGCTGCCCATCGTGCCCCAGGCGACGAGTTCGCGGTGGAGCTTGTAGGAGAAGCGGGCGAGGGCGAGCCGCGATGCCTGGACATGCCCGATCGTCGCCGAGACATTGCCATTCAAGGGATACATGCTGCCCTGACATCCCGCACACCAGAAGAGCTCGTCGGTCGGGAGCTTGGCCGTCGCAGCAACGCAGTCAGCCGCACAGGCCGCAAGCGCGAGCGGGTTGGCGAAGAGCACGGCCTCGGGGTTGATGATCGCGGTGAGCTCGGAATCCTGCCAGAGCGGATCGATCTCGGTGATGTAAAGAATGTCGACCGAGCCCTGTTCGAGGCACAGGAAATCGGCAACGATCTCCATCCAGTAGATCAGCGGATAGGCATACCAGTGGACATGCCACTGCGAATTGTATTGCGTCGCGCCGCCCACGGCCGAAGGACCCGCCATCGACTTGAACCCGATGTCGAAACCGGGATCGAGTTTCATCCCGCCGAGATTGACGAAACACCAGGGCTTCATGCTGACGTCGGCAAGCCGCACCGGTTCCCAGAAGCCCATGGCGATGCCCGGCCGCAAACCGCAGAGGCAAACGGGAAGCGTCGGGTTGCTCGTGTCAGGACGGCTCGACGGCCAGATCTTCAGACCGCCAACCGAGATCGGAAACAGGCACGACCAGCAGATGTCGGTGATGGGATTGACGAACTTGCCTGTGCAGCGGCCCGGACCGGCAGATGCCTGCGCTGGAGAAGCCACAGCAAGGCTGAGACTGCCGAAGAGGAGCGCGCAGCATATCCATGTGAGAAGACGATTTTTTCTGCTCATGACGATGCGCGCTCCTTGGGTCGAACCGGCTGCTCGGTGATGATGAGCACGCGGCCCTGCTGTTCGACGGTTGCGGGCACGGCGCGGATGCCGAAATGCTTCACGAGGCTGCCGCCCTGGTCGAAAAAGAAGCGGCGCTGGCGGGCCTTCATCAGTTCAAGCGGCGCGCCGCGTACGAGGATGAGTTTGGCCTTGGTGCTGGCATAGCGCCGGGTTGCCCAGGCAAGCTGCTCGGGATCATCGCCGTCGAGGAATACCAGCGGCACACGCAGCGGTACGGTGTCGAGCGGATTAACCCGAGTTCCGGCCGCCACGATCACCCGGCCCTTGTCGTCGGCAATGTCGCGCTCGACGCTGATCGTCGGATCAAACCGCCAGCTACGCGCCGCCGCCGCGGCACTGATCCCCGCGACTGGCTCAGGGCGGTTGACGCGCGCGATCGTGCGCCGCTTCAGCTCCTCGTTGAGCTTGGTCGTCTCGCCGGTCTTCTCGAGATGGGTGAGGCGCGCATGGATTTGCTCGAGCAGGTCGGGCTCGATCACGGACCAGACCGTGCCTTGCTGGCCGTAGTCGCGGGCGCTCGCCGGCGCGGCCATCAGAAGACCGGCTACGAGGAATGGGGCGGCGCGAAGCGGTGTCACAGGATCGGCCTCCCGACCCCGAGAATGCGCCTGGCGCAGATCCACCCGATCGCCGCATAGCGGCTGTCGAAACCATCCTTGTGCGCGGTGGTGACGAAATAGCAGCCTTGAGGCAC
>JADLBY010000205.1 GCA_020847445.1 Sphingomonadaceae bacterium
GGCATGGCCGAACTCAACCAACCCATGATCGAGGAGGAAAATCAGCCCCTACACATCACCGCCAAAGCCGCCTGACGATGGCCCACGGCCACAGCCGAAATTACACCACCTTGACGGACGCGACCGGGAAGGCTGGTCGGCGAATCGCGCCGCTGCACCGAATCGGGTGCCTGAAAGTGGCAAAAGACCTTCAAGGTCCTGCATGTCATATGCCTCCCGTTACAGCCTCGTGATCGGATTTCCCCTGAAATCCGAGCCGTTGTGGCTGTGCTGTTTGGCGACCCCGTGAATCCGTTTTTCGATTCGTTAACAACAGGGTAAGCATGTTTCTCGATTGCTCGGCAAGGAATATCGAGAAAATTTACCATTTAATAACAAAATAATATCCAAGGTTATATATCCAATGATATATAACCTCGACTTCATGGATTGCGCTAAGTGTAAAATATTGCTCGCAGAATCATGACAAATATACCTTCGAACCAGATGTTCAGATTCTTGTCATGGGGCCCAGTATTGGCGCGCCTGCTGCTTTCGCTGTCGATATTCGATTCACGCCTGTCGGTGCACGCGCCGGTGGCGGATCCGGTAGCGCTGGCGGTGCTGGCCTGGACGATCGTGAGCCTGGCCAACCTGCTGCTCGGCCATCTGCTGCGGCGGCAGTCGATTACATGGCAATTCGGGGGCGACACGATATGCGCCGCCGCCGCAGCCATTTTCTGTCCGCAGTCGATGTTTCCGGCCGCGATTCTGGTATTTTGCAGTGCGCAGCTGATGATCCGGTCGGGTTTCGGCTTGTCCTATGTTTCGGCGGTCGCGCTGCCATTTTTTTGCGCGCCGCTTTCTGCTGCTGCCGGTGCTGCGCCGCTTTCCGCGATTTTCGGTCCGGTTGACAACCGGGTGTCGGCATTGCTGATCCTGTATCTCGCGCTGCTGCTGGGCATCATGGTCGCGGCGCTCTCTGCCGGCAGGGGCGATCAGCTTCGGCAATTTGCCGACCATGCGCTTTCGATCCGCATGCTGAAACTCCAGCGCTCGCTCGAATTCGATCTTCAGCGGCTGGTGGACTTGCTGGCGTCGTTATTCCCTGACGGCCGCGTTTCGTGTCTGCTCGAAGGTGATGGCGAGAGGTCGGGGACGAGGGCGTATCATTCGGGCGCCATGCTCGAACTCGACAGGAACGAGATTGCGCTGCTGATCGGCTATCGCGACGATGCAGGCATGCCCGTCAAAATTCTGGACAATGACAGCCGCATGCTCATTGCCCCGGCCTCGGCGGAATTCGTCCCGTTTGACGAGCAGGACCGGCGCGCGGCCTTCCTTCTGGCGAAGAATGAACTGCCGGTTGCGCTGATAAAGCAGTTCCGCATCGGGCGGGCAAATGGACTGGTCATCGTCGCGCTGCCCCGGCCGGATGCGATCATCAAATTCGAGGCATGCCTGATCAGCGACACGCTGGATGCCCTGTTTCCGATACTCGATTCGATTGCCGAGGCGGAGCGCAACTTCATTGCCGACGCGCACGATGTGGCCAGACGGGATTTGCACGACGGCGTGCTTCAGACCCTGGCTGCCGTTCGTATGCGGCTGCTGTCCATCGGGCGTCGCAAGGATGTGAAGGGACATCCGGCGCAACTGGAAGTCGCCCGCGTCGCCGACATCCTGACGCTTGAACAGGCAAGGCTGCGAGGGCTGCTTGAAACCTCCGAGGATGAAGATCATGGCATCAATCTTGTCACCATGCTGGATGTCGGCCTGCGTACCATTTCGATGCAATGGGATATCGACGCGAAGCTGGAATCCGAGGAACCGGCGATTCCGATCGACAAGGAAAGCGCCTACAATATCGAACATCTGGTACGCGAAGCGGTCGCCAATGCCGTCCGCCATGCGAACAGCAGCCAGTTGACAGTGAGGCTTTCGATGAACCAGAATGCCCTTCGCGTTGCGATCATCGACCGCAACGATTTGGCGCCTCAGGCGGGGGTCAAAAAGGGGGGGAAATCAATGCCTTTGCGTTCGGCGTCGCTGTTGCACCGATTGCGACTCGTAAACGGTTCTGCCTATGCGGATGGGCTCGAACAGCGGGCCATTCTGGCCATCACCATACCTATGCGACGGATCGATAATGCATAATGTCCTGATTGTAGATGACCATCCGTTTTTTCTTCACGGCTTCAGCCAATATGTCGAAGAGAGCGGGGACTATGCCATCACGACCGCGCTGTCGGTTGACGAGGCCATCGGCAAGATAGACCAGAGCTGCCCGGATCTGGCGATGCTCGATGTGACCATGCACGGCGGAGGCGGGCTGCGCGTTCTCAAACATATCCGGCGGCATCATCCGTCAGTGCCGACAATGTTCCTGACAGTGCATGTCGACCCGGAACAGACGATCGAGGCGATGCGTCTGGGCATTTCCGGAATAGCGCTGAAGGATGCGGATCCGGAAACCATCATCGAGGCGATGGAAACGGTCTTGTCCGGCGGAAAGTGGTTTGACACCAGCGTAACCGAACCCGCGCTGCGCTATTCGATCGACAAACCCAGCCGAACCCTGCGTGCGAACGATCTGCTGACCAAGAGGGAGGCGGAGATTGTCGAACTGGTCTGCCAGGGTTTGCGAAACCGCGAAATTGCCCAGAGATGCGACCTTGCCGAAGGAACGGTGAAGATTCACCTGAACAGCATTTTCAGGAAACTGGGCGTAACCTCGCGCTCGGAACTGATCGTACAGCAGGGTGGAATGCGTCAGAATTCCTGACCGGGGCCAACGCGCCGTCAGTTGAAGTGGAAATCGCCGGTTGCCAACTCGTTCACATCGATCGGTCGGTTGACGGCCCCGGGGGCCAGGAACCATGCCGTCACCGCACCGGCGGCAATCGCAACCCCATAGGGTATGCGCCGGTCCTTGCGCTGCTCCCTGGGAACAAGCCGACGGGTCAGCAGATAAACGACCGCCAGAACCAGGCCTGCCAGCGTCGTTGCCAGCAACAGCCAGGCACCTTGCGACAAGGGGAACCACAGGGCGATCGCCGCATAAAGCTTGGCATCGCCACCACCGATCCATTTCATCGCGAACAACAGCATTCCAGCCGCCAGCGCGACGCCGAAATGGGCGAGGTGCATCCATGGCTGGTCAATTCTGCCGCCGGTCAACGCATATGCCGCAAACAGCAGGATGAGCAGCAGGGGCCAGATATTGCCGATCCGGAATGCGCGGAAATCCGACCATGCCGCCGCCAGCAAGACCAGCAGCGCTGCACCGGCAGCCAGTTGTTCTATCATTCGCCCCCCGTTTCAAAATTCCCATTGGCTTTTCGCCAGAGCCCCGGATCGAACCGGTCATAGGCCAGAACGGCCTGCGTGAAATAGGATGTCGCGATGCCGGTGCGGCTGGCCGCCAGCGCGCCTTCGCCCGCCATCGCCAATGTGCGGGCGTCGTCGCTGGCCGGACCCTTGACCATATCGAGGCCCGCATTTGCCCTGAGGAAGGCCAGATTGTCGGAAATGGCCAAATTCTCCGGCGCGATGGCAACGGCAATTTCCAGATCGGAAATGGCGCGTGCCATCTCTCCCGAATAGGCAAGCGACAATGCGCGATTGTTCAACACAGCGGCCTGAAATGGCGCGGCGGTCAGCGCTGCGTCAAATGCCTCGATGCTGGCGGCATATTCGCCGCGCTTTGTCAGCGCCTGTCCCAGCAGATTCCACCGGCCGGGATCGCCGGGGCAGGCGTCCACCGCATTGGCCAGCATCGCGATTGCCCGGTTCCAGTCACGCTTTTGAAAGGCGATCCAGCCCCAGATCCCGGAGAAACGGCAACTGTCCACCAATGCGCCGTCGACCGGCGCGATAGCGGCTTCGGCCGATGCCGCATCCTCCCGGGCCAGAAAATATTCGGCCAGAAGCAGATTGAAGCGATTTCTGTAGCTATCGACCAGCCGTGGTTCGAGCCAGCGCAGCATGGCGTCAGTCTGCACCATTCGCCCCGCCGCAAGGGCCTTTTCGATCAGCAGCAACTGCCCTTCGCTCTCCTCTGCCGTCAGCCTTTCGGGGGGCAGGCCATCGGCACAGGCAGGCGTGGCCGAAAGCAAGAGCGCAGCGGCAATCGGAAGCAGCCGCACGGCGGATATCCTCACAGCGCCGCCAGAGTGGTCGCGAAAATCCGCTCCTCGTCGAAAAAGGCGTAGGTAAAGCTGGACTTTTCGGTGGAGGCCGGAGCCGCCGCCTCAGTCTCGGCGACCGCCAGTTCAAGCGCCGCTCGCGACAAGGCCTGCCGCAGCGCAGGCTTCTGTTTGACGGCGGGCGCCGGGCCGACATGTTCCCGCGTGATCGCAGCGGGCAGCCAGCTTGCCAGTCGCACACCAAAGCTGTCGAAATTGTCGAGCGACGCCTGCGCGGCCACCGGCCGTGTCGGTGTCGTAATCAGCCGCACTTCGCCCAGCGATACGCGCTCCAGCCTTGCACCCTCGCGCGGCTCAGGCGCGCCGGGGCTGCGCGGGGCGTCAAAGGGCATCATCGGCTGCTTTTCGCCGGGCAGGGGGGCGACCGGGCGAGTCGGCAAATTGCGCGGTTCGATTGAAGCCGCGCGAACCGCAACAGGCGCCGCAGGCCTGAACAGCGCAGGCCGGGACAGCACGGCTGGCCTGTCTTCATTCGCCGTCGCCTCCGCCGACTGGACGTCATCGGGCACGAAATCGGCAACCGGTGCCACCTGCGTCAAATTCTGCAGCGGGTCGGCCATGGCAACGCTGGCCACGGCATCGGTTGCGCCCAGGGCGGCGAGGATCATGGGCTTGTCGGCCAATCCCGGATTCCGGGGCGTTGCCCCGTCGACTACGGCTTCAGCATCTGCGACCGAAGGAAGCGCGGCGGGCGCCGACGTCCGGGCCAGCTTCGCCCCGTCTTCCCTTTCGAGCAAGCGCGCCAGATTGCCGTTATATTTCGGTTCCTCCGGCGCTTTGGCGATCGCCAGTTCGAAATAGCGCCGGGCGAGATCGGGCCGCCCGATCCGGTCATAGGCAATGGCCAGCCCGTTCAGCGCTTCGGCGCTTTCCGGGTCATCGCGCAAAGCCGTGCGGAATGACGAAATGGCGAGCCCGTTCTGGCCCAGTGCCAGCTGCTCCCTGCCTTTCGGCAAAGCTTCGCCGGTTGTGACTGCCAGCTGCGCGTCGTCGACCGGGCGGATGCTGAGTTCGGCGCGCGGGGCAAAGGCCGAACATCCAGCAACCGTTGCCGAAAGCCCGACGCTCAAAAGGACGTTCTTGCGATTCATCGACATTTCACCCTCCCGACAAGGCCGGCGCAATTTGCCGGATAACGCGGATAATGGCTGGCAGCATCAAGACGCCGATCATGACCGGCAGCATGCAGGTGACCAGCGGAATGGAAATCAGAACCGGCAGGCGATGCGCCTTTTCTTCCGCCCGAAGACGGCGTTTTTCGCGCATTTCATTGGCATAGACGCGCAGCGTATCGCCGACGCTGGAGCCGAGTTTGTCCGATTGGATAAGCAAGGTTGCAAAAGACTTGATCTCGTCGACTTGCGAACGGTCTGCCATTTTCCGCAAGGCCTGTTCACGCGACGCCCCGGCGCGCAGTTCAAGCGTTACCGTCGACAGCAGCTCGGCCAGCAGTGGATGCGAATGCAGCATTTCCCGCCCGACCCGGTCGAACGCGGCCTCCATGCCCAGACCCGCCTCGACGCAAACCAGCATCAGATCAAGGCAGTCGGGAAATCCGTTGATGATTTCCTCGCGACGGCGGTCGGCCTTGGCCGTGATTATCAGATTTGGTAGATACAGCCCAATCAGGGCGAGCAGCACGCCAAAGATATAGAGCTTGATCGGCGATACGTCCGATCCCCCCAACAAAGTGGCCAGCAGCAGCAATCCGGGCAACAGGAACAGCGTTACCAGCCTGGCGAGAGTGAACAGCTTGGGCGCGTTGGGCGAGGTATAGCCTGCGGCAATGAGCTTGGCTCTCAGCTTGTCGCCCTGGGTGTCGACAAGCGATATTCCCGCCCTTTCGATCCGGTCGGTCAGTTTGGCCCAGCCAACGGCAAGCTTGTCCCGCCGCAGGCTTGCCCGGTCGCCACCGGCCGCGCTCCCCGGCGCAAGTTCTTCCAGTCGTCCGCGCACCGCCGATCGGCTCAACAGATAATTTGTCGCGAGCATGACGGCAACCACCACGAACAGGAAGATGAGGACCAGCATCGCGATCCGCATTGTCGTAGAGAGGGCGAGATTTTCCAACATTTCAGACCTTCAGATCGATCATGCGTCGAATGGAGAAAAACCCGATAAAATACATCACGATCAGCCCGATAAAGCCGATAGGGAAAATCGGATCCTGTGCCACGTCAAGGTAGAAAGCCGGGTTCAGCAGGAACAGCGCGGTGAAGGCGAGGATGGGCAGGGCGGTGAGCATCCACCCGGTCATCCGGCCTTCGGAACTGAGCGCCCGGACCTTCATGTACATGCTATGCCGGTCGCGGATGACGGACGACAGATTCGACAATATTTCCGCCAGATTGCCACCCGTTTCATTCTGAACCGAGAGCGAGACGACAAACATCTGGATATCCTCGATTCCCCAGCGGTCGGCCATGTTCTGCAGCGCATCGCGGATGTCGGCACCATAAGCGACTTCGTCGACCACCAGGCCGAATTCGGTTCCCAGCGGATCTTCCATTTCCTTGGTCAGCAGATCCAGCGCGGAGGCGATCGGATGGCCGGAACGCAAGCCGCGCACGAAAATGTCGAGCGCCACGGGAAACTGCTCCTGCATGCGTTTTTTTCGCTTGTCGGCCATGCGCGACAATATGATCATCGGTATGGCCGCGCCAAAGCAGAACCCCAATGCGACCGATAGCTGGATCACGCCCAGCCCGATTTCAAACCCCGTAATGCCGGCACCGATCAGGACCAAACCGGCAATGGCGGTAGAGGCGATGGCCATGCCAAGCATGATCTGATGCGGGGGCATCTGGACGCCGGACGCAATGACCGCACGCTCCACGGCGCGACCTGCCCGGCCGATCAGGCCAGGCATCTGGGCAAAGGTGCCGGGGGCGGATTTGCGCAGCCGCGATGTGACCACTTCGCGATCCAGCCCGCCCTCGATCAGCTTGAGCCGCTTGTTGACGGCCCGCGACCCTTTTTGTTGCTGCCTGAGCGTGGCGATCACGCGTTCGGAAACCAGAAATACCGACGCGAAAATGACGACCAACGCCAATACCCTGAGGACAACGGGATCCATCAGTCGATCCTCTTATCCGGGCGAAACAGATCCGAATTCAGGGCCACGCCATGCGCCGCGAGTTCCTCGAGCAGTTTCGGCCGGATGCCGGTGGCCTCGAAATGGCCGATGACCATGTTATTTTCGTCACGGCCCTGCATGCGGAAGCGGAAAATTTCCTGCATGGTAATCGTTTCGCCTTCCATGCCTACAATTTCAGACAGGCTGAGCAGGCGGCGGCGACCATCGGAAAGGCGGCCGATCTGGACAACAACATTCAGCGCCGACGCGATCTGCGCGCGTGCCGAGCGTGGCGAGATGTCGATGCCGCTCATCCCGATCATCTGCTCCAGGCGCGACAGCGCGTCGCGCGGCGTGTTCGCGTGCACCGTGGTCATCGAGCCGTCATGCCCGGTATTCATCGCCTGCAGCATGTCGAATGCCTCACCGGCACGGACTTCGCCGACGATGATGCGATCGGGGCGCATACGCAGGGCGTTTTTCACAAGGTCGCGCTGGGTGACCTCGCCTTTGCCCTCGATATTCGGCGGCCGTGTTTCGAGCCGTGCGACATGGCTTTGCTGCAGCTGGAGTTCGGCCGAGTCTTCGATGGTAACGATGCGTTCGCGTTCGTCGATAAAGGCTGACATCGCGTTGAGCAGGGTTGTCTTGCCCGAACCGGTGCCCCCCGAAATCAGGACGTTGCGACGCGCCTGCACAATCCCTTTCAGGACTTCCGCGATCGGCGTGGGCACGCTGCCCAGCTCGCTCAGCTTTTCCATGTTGATCGGAATCTTGGCGAATTTGCGGATCGAGAGCAGCGATCCGTCGACCGCCAGCGGCGGAACGATGGCGTTGACGCGCGAGCCGTCGGGCAGGCGGGCATCGACAAAGGGGGAAGATTCATCGACGCGGCGTCCAACCGCGCTGACGATCTTCTGGATGATACGCAACAGGTGCCGCTCATCCTTGAACCGTGTTTCGACCCGCTCCAGCACACCCTTGCGTTCGACGAAAACGACTTCGGGGCCATTGACCAGGATGTCGGTGATGCCATTGTCCTCGAGCAGCGGCTCGAGCGGGCCAAGCCCCAGCAACTCGTCCAATATGTCGGATACAAGCTGTTTGCGTTCTTCGTTGTTCAGCGCATGTTTTTGCTGGGCGAGCTGCTCGTGCACCAGTTCGCCGATTTCGGTTTCGATCTGCGCCCGCGACATTTTTTCGAGCGCCGACAGATTGATCAGGTCAAGCAGGCGGCGGTGCAGTTCGACCTTCAGGTCGATATAGTCCTGATCCGCAGCACTGGCATCGAGCGTCTTCCGGCCCGCTTCCGCCGAGGCGCCGTTATCCAGAACGTCTGCTTTGCGTATCTGCCACATCGTCAGGCACCCGCTTCTTTCGTCAGGATCGGCAGCATAGCCGATATGTCGGCCCCGATCTTGCTCCGCGCGCGGATTGCATCGATCAGCACGCCCTGATCATGGGCTGCGCGCACCAGCGGATAGTCATTGTGGATGCTATATTCGATCTGGTGGCCCAGCGCGTGCGAAGCGTCATCTAGATTTATGGTGCGGAACATCCGCTTTTCGACCCGGTTGGCGATGACGTGGATATGGCTGCTGCTGATGTCCTGGCTTGCAAGCAGCTGTAACTGGCGTTTGGCCTGGCGCAGGCTGGCAACCGACAGTTCGGCGACCAGAAAGACAATATCCGACAGCGCAACCAGCGATAATGTCCAGTTTGTCCAGTTGGTCGGCAGGTCGAGGACGACATGGTCAAATTCCTCGCGCGCCAGCTCGATGATGCGCAGCATCTGCTCCGAATTGGCCGATTCGAGCGGCATGATGTCGATCGGCGCGGCAATCACGTGGAGGCCGTTGGCGCTCTTTGACGCCACCGAACGCAGCAAATCCCTGTCGATCCGGGCACCGGCGGCGATAAGGTCGGCGATCGACAGCTGCGACGAAAGCCCCAGATAGGCACCGGCATCGCCGAACTGCAGGTCAAGATCGATCAGGCAGACGCCCTTGCCGGTGTTGCCTGCGGCCAGTTCGCCCGCCAGATGCGTAGCGATGGTCGTTGCGCCGACGCCACCGATGCTCTTCAGCACCGAAATCAGTTGCCCCTGCTGGACTTCGGCGGCCTTGCGCGCATCCAGTTCACCACAGATTTCGGCAATGATTGCCGCCAGTTCGGTCTGCGCCAGCGGCAAGGCTACGACGTCGCGCACGCCCTGTTTCAGCAGCATCCTGACCAGCGACAGGTTCGAATCCCGGGTTGCGGCAATAATCGGCAGGTCGGGATGCGACGCCCTGACCTGCTTCAGCCGGTCGATCGATTTGGGCATGTCCGGCCGGATTTCGAGAATGAGGATGGTTGCGGCATCAAGCTGCGCTTCTTCGAGCCGCGCGTCGGGCGGGGTTGTCGCCAACAGCACCTGCGCCTGGCCGATAGTGACATCCTCAAAATGGGCGCTTGTCATTTCAGCTTCGGAAAGGACCAGTAAAACAGAACGCGATTTCAGGTCCAAAACCCAGTCCTCCGAAGTGAAAGTGATATATTCAGAAACGCCCATGTTGCGCCATCCAGTCTAATTCGAAACCGTTCCGGCACCGTCTTCCATAGTGAGCGATGCCCGGAAATCGGGAAGTGTGATTGACCCGCCGAACAATTGCAGCAGCAGCGGCGTAAAGGTCAGGTTGCGGATGCGCACGGTGACCAGCGGCGCCACGTCCGGGCCGAATGGATCCCCTGCATATCCCAGACCGGAATAGCCATATTCGACTGTAACCCGATTGTCTGTAAGTTCGGGCAGGAACGCGTCCATGCGCTGAACGATGCGCTGGAATGCCCCCACATTGGCTACGCCGAGCGGCGGGCAGGTTGCCCCGGTATTGCATGTGCAATTCACCACCCCTGTCGATGGGGAGACGCAGGTGGCACCGCCAAAGCTCGACTCGGGGATCGCGGCACCTTGCACCAGCCCCCCGCTGACCGAAAAACTGTATGTCGCCAGCCCAGCCGGCACCATATCCGCAACCACGGCATAGCGTACGCCCATTTGCGTTGCTTTTTCAGCCCGGTTCCATGTCCACATCAGCCGACCGACATCGATGATGCCAAATAGGAAGATGATCAGCAAAGGAAGAACCAATGCAAATTCGGCGGCTGGTCCACCACGTTCATCCGACGCCAATGTTGAAAACACGGACTTCATACGCCCATCACCGCCGATTCGGACTGCGCCCGCATATTTACCGTCGCATTGGTTAAAAGACCAAATTGCCCGAACAGGGAATTATATGTCACCATGGCGCTGACGGTCACGCGTGGCGCGCCGATCGCGACGTCGGTATATATGCCGGTATAGGTGCCCGACGTATCACAGGCTGCGGCAACCGTGATTGAGGCGGGGTTGGTCCAGTTCGCTATTCTCGGCGTGCCGCCATTGGCGACAATCCCGGTCCGGGTGATATTTCTGGTCCGCTGTTCGACAGTCGAACTGGGCGTGCAGCCTGCGAATTCGGCAAAGGACTGACGCCCTGCATATCTGGCACCATCCCTAACTGCCTTGGTGACGATATGCTGTTGCAGGAAATAGTTCCCGAGATCAAAGGCGCCAAACATCAGCACCATCAAAATCGGTGTCACCAGAGCCATTTCGACCGCAGCGGTGCCTGCAGTGCAGTTGATCAGGCGGGGAAGGAACGCAGTCCGCATGTCTCATTCAATCAGATAGGGTACGTCGCGGCGAAGCGCCCCGCCACCTGTCGCCCCACCACCAAGATCCGTCTCGCCGATAACCTCGACATAAATGTCCTTTTTAGAGGTCACGCCCGAACGGTCGTAGGACGGCTCGATCAGAAAAATGTCGATCCAGTTCGCCACAGGAACGGTCTTGCGTCCCTTAAGATCGGTTGCATTGCAGTTGATGATCGCGGCGCTCAACCGACGGCGGTCGACGGTGCCTGCAGTCGGAACGATTCCGCCCGTCGGCGAACCGGTCCAGCAAACCGGACGCGAATGGGCGGTTCCCCCAGTCACATTTTTGGGGTCCAGATATTCCGCATGGCCATTCTGTGCCTTGTCGGCTTCCCATTTATAGACCTGATAACGCGTGACAGTGGCGGGGTTCAGACCGTCGGCTTGCATCGCCGTCTTCACGACCGACGCATTGCCACCATAGGTCGACCGGAAATAGGCTTCGCGATCCCAAACGCCATTGCCAAAGCGGCCCAGGGCGTTGCAGCCGGTAAAGGTATCGCGCGCATGGCATATATCGCGGGGATAGCCCATCGCCTCCGGCGTCACGGCGGAGCTGAGAGGCGCCTCTGTCGGCGGATAATAACGTCCGCTGGCAACCTGCCACGACCCGTCGTCACACCCGCCGCCGGTGCGGATCAGATCCTTGCGCACATTGCTCGACGGCGGGCAGTTTCCGCTGCCTACACAGCCAAGACCGGGGCCGTCCTGCATGTCGAACCTTGTGTTGAAGGCGGAACGCACCGATTGCATCGTGCCGGGTTCGGTTTCGACGCGGACCGCATCGCCATTGTCGGTCTGGGTGCAATTATAGGGCAACTGATCCCAGCCCAGCGCCTTGGCGAGGTCATTCGCGCCCGAAGCACCGGGGAATGTTACCAGAAAGCCCACATTTCCGGGCGCATATTTGTTTTCCGAAATCAGCTTCAGCCCCCGACCGATCCGGCTGGAAACGTCGAGTTGCAATAGCGGGTCGGTGTTGCTGGCCGGTTCGTCCGGGTTGCAGATGAAAACGGGCGGAATACGGCAGATCGCAGAACCCATCCCGGCAAATGCGGTGCCGGAAATCGCCCCCGAACTGAGTGCGCCGACAACAGGTGTCAGTGCATAGCGCGCCGTGCGGGCGTTGACGGTTACCTCGACGAAATTGGCGTTGGCGTCGCTCGTCGCCGCGAGTTTTGCCTTATTCTGATAGAATCTGACATTGCCCACCGCATCGCACGCCGTTTCATTGGCAATCGTCACGGCAAGCGCGCCGCCGTCATTGCTGAACCGGGTCTGGTTGGTGACGAATGCGCGGGCCGCCTGCCCGGCGCGCGAACATGTGCCTGCCCGGCCATCGAGCTGGCTGGCGGCGGCAAGGGCGGCCTGATCGGCAGCGTTCTGAAGTTCCGTGTCCATGGAAACGAGGCGGGCGTAGTCAAAGGCGATGCCGCCTATGCCGACAAGGGCAAATAATGCCAGCGCTACGGTTGGTGCAACGGCGGCGCTTTGGTCTTGGCTGAACCTGCTGAACCCTGACAAAGACACGAAACCACTCCTTTCGCTTTCAGCTCAATTGCCGCCCGAGGATGAACCCGAGCCGCCACCGCTGCCGCTGCTGCCCGATCCGCTGGTGGTATTTACCCGTGTGGGCTTTGTGACGGTGCCCTTGACATAGCGGTCCTGCGCGGCTGCGGTCTGGTTGCCGCTGGCGGTCAGGGCGTCGGCATATTCGGGTTCCGGATCGACGATCTGAGCCATATTGTTGCTATGCACCGCGTTGCCGATACCGGTATCATTGGGTGTGCAGCCTGCAAGCAGCATCAGGGGCAGCGCGAGAGCCAGCGCAGAGCGGGCCCGGATTTTGCGATCAATAGTCATAGTCGCCCCCTTCGGTCTTGGTCGCAGGCTTTGCCTCGGGCGGGGGGGCGTTGGGGTCGAGCGGGTTGATGCCCACCGCCTTGTCGGTCCGCCCCATCAGGAACAGGTCAAGCTCGTGCGGATTTTGCACCCGGTCGGTCGGCAGCGCGACCGGCATGTTCGCCTTGATCGGCTGAACCAGGCGCGGGGTGACGACGATCACCAGTTCGGTTTCGCCCTTCTGAAAGCCGGAGGAGCGGAACAGCGTACCGATAATCGGGATCGAACCCAGGATCGGCACCTGCCGCACCGTGGTCTGGAAATCCTTGCGGATCAGCCCGGCAAGGGCAAAGCTTTCGCCATCGCGCAGTTCGAGCACGGTGCTTGCCCGGCGCGTCTGCAGGCCGGGAACAACAAGGCCGTTGACGGTGATCGAGGCCGAAGGGTCGATCGAGCTGACCTCTGGTTCGACCTGAAGGTTGATGATGCCGTCGGCGAGCACCGTTGGCGTGAAAGCCAGCCCGACGCCAAAGGGCTTGAACTCGATGGTGATGCCGCCGCCATTGCCGCCGCCGCCCCCGCCGCCTCCGCCGCCCCCACCGCCATTGCCCTGCAGCACGGGAACGGGGAATTCGCCGCCAGCCAGAAAGCTTGCGGTTTCACCCGAAAGCGAGATCAGCGTGGGATTGGCGAGGGTCTTGACCAGCCCCTTGCGTTCCAGCGCGTCGAGCACGGCATCGATATTCAATCCGGCAACGCTGAAAGCCTTGCGGAACACGCCAAAGCTGCCCGCGATCGAATCGAGCTTGAGCACGCCTGCCCCCGTCGGGTCGGGAACAAGGCCTGCGCCATTACCCACTGCCGCGCCGAAACTGCCGCCGTCGCTGAAGCCGAAACCGCTAAAGCCGACCTGCTTGCCTGTCTGGCGCGAGATTTCGGAAAAGCGCACCTCCAGCATCACCTGCTGGCTGGCGCCGACCGACATCATGTTGACCACCTTGTCGCCCGCATAGGTTTTGGCCAGTTCCATCGCACGGCCGATGGCGGGGCCGTTCGAGACCACACCGGTCAGCACCACGGCTTCGTTGGAAATTTTTGCGCCAATGGGTTCGCCGGGGATCAGTTCGGAAAGCTGGCGGCGCAGCGAGACAATATCGGGGCCGACCGCAATATCGACGACCGAGATGACATTGTTCGCCTTGTCATAGACGGTCAGGCTGGTGGTGCCCATTTTCTTGCCGAGCACATAAAGCGAGCGGTTGGTGATCGGCATGATGTCGGCGATTTCCTCGCTGCCGATCATCGCCTTGCCGAACGGCCGGTCGACGGTGAGCATCTGGCTCTTGTTCAGCGGCACGTCGAGCTGGCCCGCATGAAGGCCCGCCTCTGACGAGCTGTAATAACCCTGTGCCATGGCGGCGGGGGCGGCGGTCAGCGACAGGGCGATCGCCGCGCTTGCGATGAAGTTCAGGTTTTTCATGCGCTCAATACCCCCTGTGGCGCGAAACATCATAGGATGTGGTGGTGGTGCCGCGAACGATTTCCACCTCCACACTGTTGGGTGGCTTGCGGCGAACCGGCACGACTGCCGCGCGCGGTGCCACGCCGGGCATTGCCGCCTGCATCGCGGTGATCGGATAGGGATTGGCGGCCACGGTGGCGCGCGGCGCGCTGTAATAGCTGGCCGAGATGTCGGCCTGCCCCAGATCGCGGGTGCCAACGGTCTGCGCCATGAAGGCATCCTGGTTTTCCGCGTTGCGCAGCGCCAGCGACAGCGAACCGACCGTTCCGGCGAGCGCCAGTTTCTGTGCGCCCTCCTGATCGACCAGCAAGGTCACGGTCTTGCCCAGCCGGGGCTCGGTCTTGCTTTCGCTCGGATCCTGATCGACCGCGACGACGCGCACATTCTGCATCATCACATCGGTGATCGGATCGACCTTGCCCTCGGTTTCCACCGGCGGGGTGCGTGTCAGCAGAACGTCGACGGTATCGCCGGGCAGCACAAAACCGGCGACACCGGCGACATCGTTGATGCGCACGGCGACCGCGCGCATATCAGGCTCGATCAGCGCCGACAGGCTGGCGCGGCCGCCAGGGCCGGTGATCTTGCCGGGAAGAATGGGTTCACCCGCCTCGATCGGGCGCAGCACGACACGTGCCTCCGCCCCGAGACGCGCTTTGGTGGATTGGAATGCCCCTGCGGGCACGGAGGTGGCGGGCCAGCTGACCATGCGGATATTTTCGGTGGTCAGCGCGGTGCCATAGGCCATGGGCATACGGGCAACGGCAATCTGGACCAGCCGGTTGTCTTCGGCGGCGCGTTCCTGCTGCCTCTCGACCCCTGACAGATAGCTGTTGGCCAGGATGACGGCGATAATGCCCAGCAGGGCCGCAATCGCAATGATGACGATATTCCGGTTAGCGAACATTTTTGCCCCGCCCTTTTATTGCGCCCCAATTCCACCGAACGATGAAAAATGCCGCTCAATGCAAGGCGCACTGAGCGGCATTTCCTCAGATTAGTTGCAAGTCGTGCCGTTCGAGCTGATGCAGGTTTTGGCGTCCTTCAGAGCGCCACCGATTGCACCGCCGAGAGCAACAGCTGCCAAAGCAACAGCAGTGCCGATGACAGCGAGGATCAAGGCATATTCAGCTGCCGAAGCGCCGCTGTCGTCACGCAGGAACGAAGTTACAAATTTACGCATGATACTACCCCTTTTCACATATTTGAGAGTCTCCCCGCCCGGAATATTGCCGGGTCAGAAAGATCAAGGGGGGTAGTGACTGAACGGTCGCGTCCGTCAAGGTGGTGTAATTTCGGCTGTGGCCGTGGGCCATCGTCAGGCGGCTTTGGCGGTGATGTGTAGGGGCTGATTTTCCTCCTCGATCATGGGTTGGTTGAGTTCGGCCATGCC
>JADLBY010000206.1 GCA_020847445.1 Sphingomonadaceae bacterium
CTGTTCGAGGTCGCCAATCCGGATATCGACTTCACGGTCGAGAATGACCAGCCCAATATCGCGATCAGGGCCGATCGCCGGCAATTGGGGCAGGCGGCAACCAACATTCTCAAAAATGCGGTCGAATCCATCCGTGCCCGCCTCGAAGCCGATCCATCGGGCAGCAAGGGACGCATCGCCGTGACCGTCGGCATCCATGACGGGCGGCTGCGGGTGTCATTTGCCGATAATGGCCAGGGGCTGCCCGATGTTCGCGAACGGATCTTGGAGCCTTATGTCACCACCCGCGCCACCGGATCGGGCCTGGGTCTGGCGATTGTCAGCAAGATTATCGAGGAACATGAGGGCGATCTGACATTTTCCGACGCAAATGGCGGCGGGGCCATTCTGACCATGACCTTTCCCCTGGAGGTCAGGGCACACCGACACGAAGAACAAGGACCGAATTGATGGCACTCGACATTCTGATCGTCGATGATGAAGATGATATTCGCGAACTGGTCGCCGGTGTGCTGTCGGATGACGGCTACGACACGCGAACGGCGGCAACCGCCGAGGCTGCGCTGGAGGCCTTCGATGATCGCTTGCCCTCGCTGGTGCTGCTCGATGTCTGGCTGCGCGGGTCGAGCATGGACGGGCTTGAGCTGTTGAAGCTGTTCAAGGCGCGTGACGCCAATGTTCCGGTGATTGTCTTTTCAGGGCATGGCAATATCGACACCGCCGTTGCGGCGATTTCATCGGGTGCGGTGGACTTTATCGAAAAGCCGTTCGAGGCGGAAAAGCTGCTGCACCTTGTCGCCAAGGCGACCGAAACCGAGCGGTTGCGGGCGGAAAATGCCTCGCTGCGCGCGCTGATTGGCCAGGCCGAGGAGCTTGACGGAACCTCGGCTGCGATCAACGCGGTCAGGGCGACGCTGAAAAAGGTGGCAGGCACGGGCAGCCGGGTTTTGATTACCGGCCCTGCCGGGGTCGGCAAGGAAGTGGCCGCCCGGCTGTTGCACGGCTGGAGCCCCCGGTCCGGACTGCCTTTTGTGTCGGTTAGCGCGGCGCGTTTGAGCCCGGAGCGATTCGAGGAGGAACTGTTCGGGATCGAGGAAAACGGGCAGCTTATTCAGGCAGGCATGCTCGAACGCGCCCATGGCGGCACGCTGTTTCTCGATGAAGTTGCCGACATGCCATGGACGACACAGGGCAAGATCCTGCGCGTGCTCACCGACCAGAGCTTCACCCGCGTTGGCGGCAATCGCCCGGTGCGGGTCGACGTCCGCTTCGTATCGGCCACCGCCCGGGATCTGGGGAGCGAAATCGAGGCGGGGAAATTTCGAGAGGATCTGTTCTACCGCCTGAATGTCGTTCCCGTGGCGATCCCGCCACTGTCCGAACGGCGCGAAGACATACCGGCGCTCGCGCATCATTATGCGGCGCGTTTCGCCGTTGAGCACCGCGTGCCCGCGCCGGGCATATCCGAAGATGCGATAGCCGCGCTGCAGGCCTGCGAATGGCCGGGCAATGTCCGCCAGTTGCGCAACATCATCGAACGGACAATCATCCTGGCACCTTCCGACCGTTTGGGGCAGATTGACGCCGATATGCTGCCGACCGAGGTGAGCGGCAGTTTTGCTTCCCCCGAATATGCCGCCCAGTCGCTGATGGGGGCGCCATTGCGCGAAGCACGCGAAGCATTTGAGCGCGAATATCTGCATGTGCAAATCCGCCGTTTTTCGGGGAATATTTCGAAAACGGCCAATTTCGTCGGAATGGAACGCTCGGCGCTGCACCGCAAACTCAAACTGCTTGGCATCGCCGTGCGCAAAAGTGGCGATCCGGAAGAGGATGAGGAATAAGCCCGGCGGGGCCATCTGGCGTAATGATGTTTCCTGCAAAGGCGGTCCGTCGAAATTTTTCTGTTCGATTGGCGTGGATTGATGATATGTAACCAGAAGGTTACAATCCGCTGGCAAGGCGGAACAGTCTCCCACGACCCAAAAATATAACAGGAAAGCATAATGACTGAAAAAAATAACGGCCTTCAGGATCTGTTCCTGAACTCTCTCCGCAAGTCCAAAACCCCCGTTACGATGTTCCTGGTCAAGGGCGTCAAGCTGCAGGGCGTGGTGACCTGGTTCGACAATTTCTCGCTATTGCTGCGCCGCGACGGCCAGTCTCAGCTGGTATACAAGCACAGCATATCGACGATCATGCCCTCGCAATCGCCGGATCGCGCGCTGTTCGATGCGATGATGGCCAATGTGCAGCATCGCCCCGGCATGCTGCAGGATGTGTTTCTCTATGCGATGCTCGACAAGAAGGAGCCGGTGACGACTTTTCTTGTCAATGGCGTGATGCTTCAGGGCTCGATTGCCGCCTATGACCTGTTTTCGTTGCTGCTGGAGCGCGACGGCACGATGCAGCTGGTGTACAAGCATGCGGTTTCGACCATCCAGCCGCTGCGTACGGTCAACCTTGCCGAATATAACAAGGAAGCCGACGGAGGGGATGATTGAGCGTCTTCAACCGCAACGAAGATGACGGTTTTTCCCGCGACACCCCGACCCTGATTGCCTATCCCGAACTGCCCGGCACACCATCGGGCAATGCCGAATACCGGTTGGAGGAATCGGTCGGGCTGGCTGCCGCGATCGGCCTCGATGTCATCGAGGCGCGCCATTACCGCGTCCGCGCACCGCGTGCGGCGACGCTGCTGGGGGGAGGGCAGGTCGATGAACTCGCCATGCTGGTCGAAGCGAATGGCGCGGAACTGTTGATTATCGACGGGGCGCTGACGCCGATCCAGCAGCGCAATCTGGAAGACCGGGTGAAAGCCAAGGTGATCGACCGGACCGGGCTTATCCTTGAAATATTCGGCGAACGTGCCGCCACCGCAGAAGGGCGGTTGCAGGTCGAACTGGCACATCTTGACTATCAGGCGGGGCGGCTCGTGCGCAGCTGGACCCACCTTGAAAGGCAGCGCGGCGGCTTTGGTTTTCTCGGCGGCCCGGGCGAAACCCAGATCGAGGCCGACCGGCGGATGATCCGCGACCGGATGGCGCGGCTGCGCAAGGAGCTTGCCCAGGTGCAGCGGACCCGCGGTATCCATCGGGCGCGGCGGAAAAAGGCGCCCTGGCCGACCATCGCGCTGGTTGGCTATACCAACGCAGGAAAATCAACACTTTTCAATCGGTTGACAAAGGCTTCGGTGCTTGCGGAAGACCTGCTGTTTGCCACGCTCGATCCGACAATGCGGCAGATCAGGCTGCCGGGGGTCGAAAAGGCGATCCTTTCAGACACGGTCGGGTTTGTCTCCGACCTGCCGACCCAGCTGGTCGCCGCCTTTCGGGCGACGCTGGAGGAAGTGACAAGCGCCGATTATGTCGTGCATGTCCGCGATATTGCCCATCCGTCGACCGAGGCGCAGCGCAGCGATGTGCTGGCGATCCTGCATGAACTGGGAATCGGCGACAATGGGGAAGGGGACAGCCCCCCGATCATCGAATTGTGGAACAAATGCGACAGGCTGTCTGATGAGGACAAGGCGCATCTGCGCGAACTGGCCCGACGGACGCCCGATTGCTTCCTGATTTCGGCGCAGACGGGCGAAGGTGTCATCGAATTCGTCGCCAGCCTTGCTGCCCGGATAACCGCAGATGGCGTCACACGGACGCTGGTGCTCGATGCGGCGCAGGGTGACATATTGGCCTGGTTGCATGCCAAGGGGCAGGTGGAATCGGTCGACGAAAAGGCTGGCAAGCTGCACATTGTCGCCAGCCTGACCCCGCGTGCATGGGGCCAGTATGACAAGCTGCATCCTGCGGGCTGAGCGGTTTTGACGTTCAGCCGGGCCGGGGGCTATTCCACGGCATAACGGCGCTTATCCACCAATCTAACGCCGTTCGGCGGCCTTGACCTGCTGCCACAGGGCTTCCTTGGCATCGAGGTCGAGAGTCTCAAACTCTTTGCCCGCTATCGCCTCCATCGCACGGAAGCGGCGTTCGAATTTGCCATTTGCTGCCTTCAGGGCGCTTTCCGCATCGACACCGGCCAGACGGCAGACATTGACCGCGGCGAAAAGCAGGTCGCCAGCTTCTTCGGCCTTGTCGTCCGGCGACGCCGCTTCGCGCAATTCCTGCACTTCTTCCTCAAGCTTGGCGATCGCGTCTTCGACATTATGCCAGTCAAAACCGGTGCGAGACGCGCGTTTCTGCAGTTTCTGCGCGCGCAGCAAGGCTGGAAGCGCATGCGCGATGTCGGCCAGTGCCGATGCGTCCGACGCCTTGTCCTGCCGCTCCGCAGCCTTGATCGCTTCCCAGTTGGTCACCACGGCTTCGGGCGTGGCGGCGCTTTCCTCGGCAAATACATGCGGATGGCGGCGGATCATCTTGCTGCTGATGCCGTCGATGACATCCTGCAGATCGAACAGTCCGGCTTCCTGCGCCATACGGCTGTGAAACACGACCTGCAGCAGCAGATCGCCGAGTTCATCCTTGAGCGCGGCCATGTCGTCGCGCTCGATCGCGTCCGCCACTTCATAGGCTTCCTCGATCGTGTACGGCACGATTGTCGAAAAATCCTGCTCCAGATCCCACGGGCAACCGCTGACCGGCGTCCGCAATCTGGCCATGATTTCTGCCAGTTTTTCAATCGAGGGGGGTGTCATGGCCTATCCGTGATTAAGTGCGATAATATATATTATGTTAAGTACGAAATATTCCACCGCGATTGCCGCGCCCCGGATCAAGGCCGCAACACCATGAAATCGCCTTCGACGGTCCAGCTCGAAAAGCTGTCGAGAAAGTTCATGCCGACGACATTGGTGTCACCGAAATTGCTGGCGACGACCACATTGTGATCATCGATCTGAAAATCGCCGACGCGAAATGCACCGACCTTGCCCAGTTGCGCCTTGATCGTGCCGTTGGCGGTTTCAAGGTCGGTCGTCCGCCCGTCCAGTTCGACCTTCGTCGCCTTGGCCAGCGCGGCACCGATGGCGGTTGTCGATGCGCCGCTATCGACCATGAAATCGGCCGGGACGCCGTTCAATGTCGCGCGCAGCCAGAAATGGCCGTCATCCTGCCGCACCAGACGCAATGTTTCGCCGTCCACGCTTTGCCGTGGCGCACCGGTCAGGTCGCCTTTCACGCGGCTCCACATCAGCGAAAGCTCGGGCTGGAAGCTGAAGCCGATAAAAACGACGGCGAAGATCGCGACCCAGGCGAGGATCATCCGGGCATATTGGCGCAGCGGCAGCCGCCGGGCGATCAGGCTGCTCGCGATGACCATGAGAAGGATCAGCGCGTAGATCGCCTCGGGTGTCGCCAGTCTATCCATCGCGCCTTGCCTTGCCGAAAAGCCGGTAGAAATTATCACTACTTTGCTTTGCAAGCTGTTCTACCGAAACATTTTTCAGATCAGCAACAAAGCGTGCAGTGTCTGCGACAAAGGCTGGCTCACAGCTTTTGCCGCGATGCGGAACGGGTGCCAGAAACGGGGAATCGGTTTCGATCAGCAGCCGGTCTTCGGGTATCGTCGTCGCGATGGCCTGCAAATCCCTGGCATTTTTGAACGTCACGATACCCGACAGTGAAATATAGAGCCCCAAATCCAGCGCGATGCGGGCAAAGTCGGCGCTGGCAGTGAAGCAATGGATCACACCCGTATAGGCGCCCTGCTCCATTTCCTCGCGCAGGATCTGTGCGGTATCCTCCTCGGCATCGCGGGTGTGGACGATGACCGGCAGTCCGGTCGTCCGCGCGGCGATGATATGCTGGCGAAAACAGGCCTTTTGCCGGTCGCGGTCGCTATAGTCGTAATAATAGTCGAGCCCGGTCTCGCCGATGCCGATAACGCGGGGATTTTTCGCCATTTCGATCAGTTTCTCGGCAGTAACGCCGCTATGCTGATCGGCTTCATGCGGATGGATGCCCACCGACGCCCACACATCCTGCTCGCGCTCTGCGAGGCTGATCACCGCATCCCATTCGCTTTCACGCGTCGAGATGTTGAGCATCGCCCCTACCCCGGCCGCGCGCGCACGTTCGAGGACATCGCGCTCCTGCTCGACCAGCCCCTTATAGTTGAGGTGACAGTGCGAATCGACGAACATGCGCCTACGCGTCAACCGGCAGTTCGAGGCGCGGGAAAATCGGCGTGGGTGGCGCGATGACGGTGCCTTTGCTCGCCAGCCGGGCATAATAATCATGGTCGATGAGCGCGGCATAGTCGCGCCCATGCGCTTCGATGCCGAGCTGGTCGAGCAGCTTCGCCGCCGATACCGGAATCACCGGCTGCACGGCGATTGCCAGTGCCCGCATCGCGCGGAGCAAGGTTTCGAGCACCGCCTCCATCCGCTGCGGATCGGTCTTGCGCAGCGCCCAGGGCGCCTGGGCATCGACATATTGGTTGCAGGCGAATACCGCCCGCATCCAGCTTTCCAGCCCCTGCGAAAAGGCAAATGCGGCAAATTCGCGCGGCACGTCGTTGCGGCAGGCATCGTCGACCAGAGCAAGCAGTTCGCCATCCTCTGCCGTCTTGACGTCATTTTGCGGCAATCGCCCATCCAAATTCTTGGAAATAAACGATAATACACGCTGCGCGAGATTGCCGAAACTGTTTGCCAGATCGGCATTGACGCGAGTGACGATGACCTCGGCGCTATAAGTGCCATCCTGTCCGAAGCTGACTTCGCGCATCAGGAAATAGCGCAGCGCATCGACGCCGAAGCGGTCGGCAAGTTCGATCGGATCGACGACATTGCCCAGCGATTTGGACATTTTCTCACCGCGATTGAGCAGGAAACCGTGCCCAAATATCTGCAGCGGCAACGGCAATCCCGCAGACATCAGGAAGGCCGGCCAGTACACCGCATGGAACCGGACGATATCCTTGCCGATGATATGGACATTGGCGGGCCAGAAGCGGCTGAATTCACCCTGCTTTTCCGGGAATCCAATGCCGGAGAGATAGGTGGTGAGCGCATCGACCCACACATACATCACATGCCCTGGCGATCCCGGCACCGGCACGCCCCAGTCAAAGCTGGTGCGCGACACGCTCAGATCCTTGAGGCCGCCTTCGACAAAGCGCAAAACCTCATTCCTGCGACTTTCCGGGCGGATGAAATCGGGATTGTCACGATAGAGTGCGAGCAAGGCGTCCTGATAACGGGAAAGCCGGAAAAACCAGCTTTCCTCGACGGTCCATTCGACCGGCGTGCCTTGCGGTGAGAGTTTGACGCCGCCCTCGCCTTCAACCAGTTCCTCTTCGCCGTAAAAGGCTTCGTCGCGCACCGAATACCAGCCTTCATAGCGATCGAGGTAGAGATCACCGCTGGCTTCCATCGCTTTCCACAGGGCGATACTCGCCGCATGATGCCGCGCGTCGCTGGTGCGCATGAATACGTCATTGGAAATATCAAGTGTAGCACACATTTCCCTGAAATAGGATGACATTTCATCGGCAAACTCAAGCGTTTCCCGTCCGGCGGCACGCGCTGTCTGCGCCATTTTCAACCCATGTTCGTCGGTTCCGGTCACCATGCGCACGTCGCGCCCCATCAGCCGCTGGAAACGGGCGATGGCGTCGGTGGCGATGGCCTCATAGGCATGGCCGATATGTGGACGTCCGTTGGGATAGGCGATCGCGGTCGTGAGATAATAGGGTTCCGACATGGTCATTTCTGTTTGCTTGGAATAGCGATGGTCAGCCGCGCTTTTGCAGGCCGGCCAGCAGGGTGCCCATTTGGAGCAGAACCGCCTGTTTATCAAGTGTCAGCCCTATCGCGCGCGCGGCCAGCCGGTCGGCCTGGTGAAAGGCATCGACTGCACCCGCTGCATTGGCCACGTCCATCGAACGGGCAATCGCGGCAATTCTTGCAGGCACGAAACGCAAAAAGGCCTCATAGCTTGCCTGCGCATTTTTCGTCGACAGCGTTTCGGCGAGTTTGTGGCGCAGACTGTTGGTCGGATCGCCGCTGCGGACAATATCGTCGGTGATGGCCTCGATCGCGCCGAAATCCAGCCCGGCAAGCATCATTGCCTGCCCCGGCAGCCCGCGGCCCGAGCGCACCAGCGCGTCTATTTCTGCCGCTGCTGCCTGCGGCAGCGCCTGCACCAGCGCCTGCCGCATGGCATCGTCGTCCAGCGGCTCGAAGCGTAATAGCTGGCATCGCGACCGGATGGTCGGCAGCAGGCGGTCGCTCGCATGGCTGACAAGGATGAAATAGGTGCCGACCGGCGGCTCTTCCAGCGATTTGAGTAGGGCGTTCGCCCCTCCCCGCTCCAGATCATCGGCTGCATCGATGATCACCACCCGGTTCGGCCCCATCGAGGGCCGTGTGGTCAGGCTGTGCTGCACCGCGCGGATCTGGTCGATGGCGATGCTGCGCTTCAATTCGGCATCGGGGTCGGGATCCTCGCCTTCCTTGGGGGCCTCCTTCGGCAGCCGTTGCACCCATATTATGTCGGGATGGGTCCGGTGGGCGACCATCGAGGGATAACGGTTTTCGGGGTCGACCAGCATACGCGCCGCTTCGGCGGCAAAGCCCGCCTTGCCGACGCCGCGCGGACCGGCCAAAATCCATCCATGATGCAGCCGTCCGCTCGCCTGCGCCCGGGCAAAGCTGTCAAATATCGCATCATGGCCGAAAATGCGGGTCATGGCAGCAGATCGGCAATCGCGGCCAATATGCGGCGGGAGACATCATCCGGCGTTCCGCTGGCGTCCACCAGACGAACGCGCAACGGCTCCAGCACCGCGATCTGGTGAAAGGCATCGCGAACGCGCTGATGGAAGGCGTCGCTACGCCCACCAATACGATCGGGATTGTCGCCGTCGCGTGCCTGCGTCCGCCGCCGCGATGCCTCCAGCGGCAGATCGAGAACGATCGTCCTGTCCGGCAGATAGCCGTCACTGCCGATCCGGTGCAATTCCATGATAACCGCGTCGCTCAGGCCAAGGCTGGCACCCTGATAGGCGCGGCTGCTGTCGAGAAAGCGATCCGAAATCACCCATGTGCCTTGCGCCACGGCAGGTCTGATCCGCTTTTCCACATGATCGCTGCGCGCGGCGGCGAACAGCATCGCCTCGGCCGCCGGCCCCCAACGATCGTCGCCCCCGCCGAGCAATAGCTGGCGGATGGCCTCTGCGCCGTCGGTTCCGCCGGGTTCGCGGGTCAGGTCGACTGTCAGGCCCATCGCCCGCAATTGCGCCGCGAGCAGCGCGATCTGGGTCGATTTGCCCGCCCCCTCGCCGCCTTCGATCGAAATGAAACGCCCTGCGGTCATGCGCCGCTACTCCACAGGCTGCGCAAGCCATTCCAGGCGCGCTGGAAGAAATTGGCCGCCGCAATATCGTTCGCCGCAACCAGCGGGAAATCCTGCCGCAAACCATCGGGATAATATACCGTCAGCTGGCCGATCCGGTCGCCCTTGTGCAGCGGTGCCTTGACCGGCGCGGCATAGCGCACCTTCAGGCGCGGCGCGCCGGGATCGCCGCGCAGCCCCAGCATGGAAATCCGGTGGGGTGTCACCGCCTGTACGACATCACCGGTGCCCAATTGCACCGGAACCCTGGTCACCGTTTGCCCGGGGTTGAACAGTGGCTTTTCCTGCCAATTGTCAAATCCCCAGCGCATCATCCCGCGGGCTTCATCGACACGCGACTGCATCGAAGGCAAACCGGCCACCACCATGATCAGCCGCCGGGGGCCGCGCTGGGCAGTGCCGACCAGACAATAGCCCGCTTCGTTGCTGTGCCCGGTCTTCATGCCATCCGCCCCTTCGACAGCACCAAGCAGCGGGTTGCGATTGGGTTGGCTGATATTGTTCCATCTGAACGAAGGCTGGTTGAAAAATTCGTGAAACAGATCGGGATGATCCTCGATGATCCGCTTTGCCAGCACGCCGAGGTCGCGCGCTGTCGAATAGGTCCCGCCCCTGTCGGGCCAGCCATTTGCCGTGCCGAACCTGCTGTCTTTCATGCCAAGCCGTTCCGCCGTGGCGTTCATCTCGTCGGTAAAGGCCTTTTCGCTGCCGCTGATACCCTCTGCCAGCACCACCGATGCGTCATTGCCCGACAGGGTCAGGATGCCGTGCAGCAGATTTTCGACGCTTACCTGCTGTCCGGATCGGAGGAACATGCTCGATCCGCGGTTGTTCCATTTGGCCCAGGTCGCGGGGCGCATGGTGAAGGTCGCCTTGCGGTCGAGTTTGCCGGCCCTGATCGCTTCAAAAGCCACATAGGCCGTCATCATCTTGGCCATAGAGGCTGTCGGAATGCGCTTCGCGCTCGCCTTGTCGAGCAGCACTACCCCACTATGCGCGTCGACCAGATAGGCGATTGGTGCCTGCGTCTTGAAGGAGGCAACATCCGCCAGCGCAGGTTGGGCCAGGAACAACAGGGCAAGAAGGGACAATATTCGCATCGCGGTTTGTTAACCGCCGAACAGGCGCTTCGCCAGTCAAAGCTGGTCGCGGAGCATCCTTGCCTGTGGATAGCCGCGTTTCTTCGCATCGGCCAGCGCGGCCTGGGCTTCCTTTTCGGTGGCAAAGGGGCCGAAGCGAACCCGGAACAGCTTGCCATCGGCAGTGGGTGATACCGTTGCGTTCAGCTTTTTCGCCAGCGCATCGGCATTGGCGCGTGAGGCAAAGGCCGCCACCTGCACCACATAATTGCCGCCGGGCGCGGGGGCTTTGGCCTTCGCTTCGGTTTTGGGCTTGGGCTTAGCCTCTACCGCTACAGGCTTGGGCGGCTCCGTCTTGGCTGAAGCTGCGGGCTTTGCCGCCTTTGCCGGTTTTGCGCTGTTCGCCTTTGGCGGCGGCGCGGGCTTTTCGACCGCTACAGGCTGCGCCGCCGGTTTGGCCTGTTTGGCCAATTTGTCGCGCAGCACCTTCAGCAGCGATTCGGGTGTATCCATCCGCACGGTCGCGGGTTGCCCGGATCGCAGCGCCGATTTCTCGTTTTCGGGCGGGTTGACGCGACGCACACGCACGCCTGCCGCGCCCTTGTCGACTATCCCGAGCTGGCGCGCGGCCCCCTCTGAAAGGTCGATCAGCCTGTCATTGCTCATCGGGCCGCGATCGTTGATCCGCACCAGGATCGTGCGTCCCGTATCAAGCGCGGTTACTTCGACATAGCTGGGCAATGGCAGCGTCTTGTGCGCGGCACTGATCGCCGATGGGGCAAAGCTCTCGCCATTCGCTGTCGGGCTGCTGTTCGCATACCAGCCCGCGATGCCGACTTCGTCATATAGCGCCGCATCTTCGGGGGTATATGTGGTCGAGCCGACGGTAAACGGCTCCCCCAGCTTGACCGGATAGTCGCTCACCCGCTCGACGGTCGGCGCACCGGCAGAGGCAAGCGGCAGGTCGCCGCCGCCACAGGATGCGAGGGTCAGAAGCGCAGCCGCGCCCGTCAATAGTCTAGTTTCGAACCGCATCCGCGAGCAACCCCACTGAAAGAGCGTAAAAATTGGAGCAATTATAGTCCAGTATCGCGCGATAGTTGCTACCCAGTAAATATGCGGTCCGCCCTTCGCCATCGGGCTCGATCAGGGCCGCCTGCATATTGTCGTCAGGCCAGACGCCATTCTGCACCACGATGCCGCGCTGCCTCCATTC
Organism: Sphingomonadaceae bacterium; assembly: GCA_020847445.1. Lineage (GTDB taxonomy): Bacteria > Pseudomonadota > Alphaproteobacteria > Sphingomonadales > Sphingomonadaceae > Sphingorhabdus_B. The sequence goes on from JADLBY010000206.1 coordinate 11,613, forward strand.
GGAAATCCGCATCCAGCGGCTGTGGCGGGAAAAGACCCGGGCGCAACGGGGGGGCACCATCTTGCTCTTGATGGCGTTGCGATCAAGCGCGGCGGGAACATTGACGGCAAAGCCCCAGGGTTCGCCACGGCGCCAGCCTGCATTCATCAGATAGTTGGCGATCGACGTCATCGCATCGACTTCGCTTTTCCAGATATCGGCATAACCATCGCCGTCGCCATCGCGGGCAAGCCGGAGATAGACCGAGGGCAGGAATTGCGGACGGCCCAGCGCCCCCGCCCAGCTGCCGGTGATGGCATAGCTGGGAACACCCCGGTCGATCATTTTGAGAACGGCGACCAGCTCGGCCTCGAACAATTCGCGGCGGCGCCCTTCGAACGCCAGCGACGCGAGCGCATCGGGCGCGTGGAAATTGCCCATGACGGCACCATAGTTGGTTTCATGTCCGTAGATGGCGATCATCACCTCTTCGGGAACACCGGTTTCATTCTCGATCCGCTGCAGCAACGGGCGCAATTCGGTATATTTCGAACGGCCCCTGCCGATCCGTGCACTATCGACATGCTTGCGCCGATAGGGTTCGAAATCCGGAATCGCCGCATTGCCAGGGGTTTCGGGCTGGCCGCGGTCAAGCTGAACGACGCGCGGCAGATAGGTGAGCGTCGGGATCACCCGGTCCAATGTGCCCTTGCTCACGCCTTCGCGGGCCGCACGGGCGCGGACCGTCTGCAGATATTGCTCAAAGGCGTGCGAATGGCTTGGCTCGGCTGCCACGGGCGCCGCATCTTGCGCGGACAGTGCGGCAGGCGGGCTTGCGATGGCCAGCACCAGCGCCGCCGCCAAGCCATCGACAGGCCAATTTCTGAAACGCAGCACCCGATATCCTCCATGGTCAATATGCGTTGTCGATACCATGGAACACAGGGCGCGGACAGGAAAACTGCGCATCCGGACGTAAAATGCGCACCGCATGCCCCGAGCAATTTCAACCGTCACACTTGCATCTGCGCAACACTGCGGATAAGCGCCGCGCTCTAGAGCGGACAGGTGGCCGAGTGGTTTAAGGCAGCGGTCTTGAAAACCGCCGTGGGTGCAAGCTCACCGTGGGTTCGAATCCCACCCTGTCCGCCAATTGCCATTGATTTTGTTGATATTTTTTCAAATCAGCGGCCTCGTTCCCATAACCGCTCCCCGATAGGTCGCCCGCTAGGCGCTTTGCCTCACAATGCTGCCGGAAGCGGTTTGCAGATCGGGCAGGCCAAATCAGAGGAAATTCCCGGCTGGTGCGGGTGCAGTTCGATACACACCCTACGCGACAAATCGCGGCTGCAAATGGCGGGGAGCCGCGCATTCCCCGCAATGGCAGCTTCCCGGTCGAAAATGACTGGCAACGGTTAATTGACCGAAAGGGCCGAAAAGCGCGGGATGCGAGCCAATCAAATTCAGGTCATGGCGTTTCGCGCACAAACCGCGCAATTTCCTTCACATATCGGGCCGCTGCCTTTGCCTTTGCGGAATAGCCGCCATGCTTTCGGGCGTTGCGGTTGCCTCTAGGTGCGCCGGGATTCGTCCCGCCGTGCATTCTGCAACGTCGCTTGCCCTTCACTGCCGGGGACTTGCACTCCGTTCCCGAGCGGGTTCGGGCTAGGCAGCGCGGTGATTGCGCCAGCCGGGCCGGTTGCATCGGATTGTTTGACTGATTTTCCATTTTCCCGGCCCCCCGTATGCTGGTGGAAATGATCGGCAACCACGGCCTGCCCGCCTTCGTTCACATGCACATGCTTGACGGTTTGTTCGCGCGGCTGGTGGAGCCTTGCCAGTGCCTCCAGCGTGGATCGACATGCAGCTTGGGCCTTGAGCGCCAGCCGCATGTATCTGTCCGCCGCGTCGGGATAATGGCCCATGTTGTTGCCCGAGCGCCGGGCCATGTCGGTAAACAACGCGTCCAGCGAGATCGCTTGCGAGGTGAATATGCGGCTGGCCAGCGACAAGTCGCCTTTCATGGCGCGCTGAATTTCCTCTGCCAGCACTGCGCTGCTTTCGGCAATGTCGGGCTTGAGTTGGTCGCCAAACATTTGCGAGCCGAACGACATTGCCAGATTGGCGTTGCGGGTTTGCGGGTCCAGCGTGATCCGGGCCAACGTCCGCCCGATTTTTTCGTCTGTCCGCTTTTCGACTTCGAGCTTGCCGGTTTCGCCCGGTGCCACCAGTCCATCGTCGGGATTGGCCTTCGCCTTTTTCGCCATTGTCAGTCCTTTGGATTGCGCGCCTTCGCGCCGATGTTTTGAGAGGTGCCGCAACGCTTGCCGATGACGCGCCCGCCCGGCTCCAGCCGCTCCAGGCCGAATTGTGACGCGGCTTCAGGGCTTGCCCCTTTCAGGACATAGGCGAGCGCCGCCTCAAGATTGACGGCATGGAGATCGGGATTGCCTGCCTCCAGCCCCAGCCGCCCGCCTATCGGTTTGCTGTGGATCACGCGCGCCCGGTAGGGCTGTCCGGTGATCCGGCGAAGCCAGCCCCGTTGCAGGGCCGTAATAACGGGCGCGAGATCGGCGGGCACATGGGCAAGCAAGTGACAGTGCCCGCCTTTGTCATGGCCGTTGCCGGGCACGTTTTCGTGCGTCCAAAGCCATGCCGTGCCGCTGCCATGCCGGGCCAGCGCCTTTGTCAGCAGGTCGGTAAAGCGATAGGTTCCTTTCGCCATGCCCGCCAAGGGCACTCCAGCCGCCTGCCAGTGAATCGAGATCATGCGCGTGAACGGCAGCCCTATTTTTTCGGCATGGCGCTCAGCGGCCTTGAGATTGCCAATCTGAGCGGCTGTCAGTGCATGGCTTTCCCGGTCGGCACGGTTGCGCGCGCCGCCCCTGCCAGTGCTGCTAGCGGAAAGGGCTGCCACACCAGAGGTAAGGTAATTAATCGCAAGCGCCGTGCCAGTTCGGGCAATCGGCGGATTTGCGGGCGATTGCGGCTGGAGCGGTGCAATTGAAACTCCACCGAAACCACAATCCCGGTGGAGTTTCAAAGCGCCGCCATGCCGGGCGCTATTGTGCGGCTTGGGCATGGCGGCAGCGATCATGCGGCAATCCAGACAATGGCCAGCTTGCCGGTGCTGTTCGGCCTGCGCTGCCCGCTGTCACGGATAAGCCCCTTGCGCTTCAATTCGCTGGTGCGCGGCTGGATTGACCAGCGGTCCATATCGAGCCGTGCTGCCAGTTCATCGGCGGTAAGGCCATGCGCGCCAGCATCGCGGATTGCGCCCTCTGCCATGCGCTGGAGCCGCCCCAGCTTGGGCGCAAGGGCATCGGCAGCGGCAATCGAGGTTTCCACGTTCTGGTGCCCCGGTGCATCGGGATAGGTGCTCATGCTGCGCCTCCCCCTGCCATCGGCGGCAAGCCCGCGCGGTCCAGTAGCTTGGCCAGCCAATCGGCCTGCGCTTCGCTCATGGGCGCAGAATCGACTGCAAGCTGGCCAAGGAATTGCCCGGCCTTGCGGCTGAGCCGGTGATTGCCGTTAAGCAGGGCAAGCGCCGCTGCCCGGTGATCGGAAAAGGGAAGCTCAGTCATTGCAATGGCCCTCCCCAAAGCAGAGCCGCGCCATATCCCGCGCCATCCAAGGCGACAGGCAGAAGCGGGAGGAAAGCGTTTGAGCCTGCCAATCCGATGCGGTAGAGGGGGAATGCAACCAGCCGCCAAGTTGATTGCGCGAAGCCCCGGCCTGCCCGCCGGGGTTTTGCATTTGTGCTGCCATCGCTCATGCCCCCGCCTGATAGGTCGGGAGGCTGGCCAGATAGGCTTCGAGATCGGCAAACGAGATCAACGTGCGCCGCCCGGCCTTGCGAGCCTTGAGATCGCCGCGCTTCAACGCCTCATAAATCGAGGTGCGCGACATGCCCGAAAACTGCACGGCCTCAGGCAAGGTGCCGTATGCTTTTGTCATGGGAGTTGTCCCTTGCTGTCCGCCGCGACAAGTGCGGCCAAGCAGGGACATGCCGCTAACCGGCTGGCCAAAATGGGGGTTCTTTTAAGCCCCAGCCGGGGATGGTTACGCCCCCACACCTAAAGGCCGGGAATTATGCCCTCCGCAAATTCCGCCGGGTGCTGCCGGTGCAGTTGGCAGGCCGCCTTCACAACCTCTGTTAGATTGGCAGTTTCACGCGCGCCGAATGCCAGCGTCACCATGCGGCCATAGAAGTCCATGAACGGCGTTTGCGCCTTGATCCGGGCATCGGTTGGAAAGTTGTTTGCAGATACGGGCTGGCCGAATGCGGCTTCATAGATCGGGGCCAGGTATTGCCCGCGCTGCACTCTGAGCCGCTTTTCCTCCGATTGCCGCCACGGCCCTCGCTGGCTTTCGGTTGCCTTCGCCGCTTCCCGCATGAAGCTGGCCAGCCAATCCAGTTCCGCAACGGCAGCCTTGAAACGGCGATAATCGGAAGGCTCGCCCATAACCATGCCGTCGCCAATATCGGTCCCGCCTTCGCCGTCCCAATGGTGCCAAGCGTGATGCCATAGGCGGGAATCCGCAGCATGATCGCACTGGAAAAGCTCCAGCCACGTTGCCCCGGCTAACTTTGCCAGCCGCTCCAGTTCGCCACGAATATCGGCGTTAGAGGTCCGTTCTGGGCTGTCGCTAACATTCGGCATTGAAATGGCGAGCGAGCGCCGCACGGCCATCGCCAGCCAGTCCACATCTCTGCCCGCCGAAAGCGGAAGGGCGAACCCCGCCAAGGCGCTGTCAACGGCTTCCGGCGTGACTGCCGGTAGCATGTGATCCCTGCCAATGAATGCGGCAAATTCGGCATCATCGGCAAAGCTCATTCCTGCCCCCCTAGGCTTTCCAGATAGGCGTCAACCTCAGCCTGCCTTGCCGCTGGCAGCCGGTCATACTGAGCCTTGAATTGCTCAGCCCAAGCCAGCCGCTCGAAAGCCTCCCGCTGCCATCCGGCAATGACAAGGGCATCCGCACGGCTGGCACACCAGTGACGGCGTTCCTCGTGGCCCATGCGCCGCGCAACGGCATACCAGCGGGTGCGATGGCGCACCTTGACGAAATGCCGCTCGCTTTCGACCGTGACAATCCAGCGATCCTTAAGCGCGAAAGGCAGGACTGTGGCGCTGCAATCGCTCATGCCGCCGCTCCCCGGATTGGCGAAACCTTGGCACCAGCCGCGCCGTCGCTGGCGCAATAGATTGCCCAATCGGCCATGAGCCGCCGCCGCTTGTCGAATAGATCGCCGCGCCGGTAAGCCGCTTCGGACTTGTTGCCGATCACATGGGCCAGCGCCATTTCGCAAACCTCATGGGCATAGCCGGTGCATTCGGCTGCCCAATCGCGGAAGCCAGAGCGGAAGCCATGAACGGTGCAATCCAGCTTCATGCGGCGAAGCAGCATCGACATTGCCATAGTGGACAGCTTGCCGCCCTTGTCGGCTGGAAACAGGCTGGCCTTGCCCAGCGGCTTTACGGCCTCCAGAATTTCGACAGCGCGCGGCGACAGGGGAATGCGATGCTCCTTGCCCGCCTTCATGCGGGAGGCTGGCACGGTCCAAATTGCCTTGTCCAAATCGACTTCGGCCCAAGTTGCCCCCAATACTTCGCTGGTGCGCGTGGCCGTGAGAATGACAAACTCCAGAGCCAGCGCCGCCGTTGCGTTGCGTTCGCGCAGTTTCGCCATGAATGCCGGAATTGCCTCATAGGGCATGGCCTTGTGGTGGCCGCGCGTGAGCCGGGAACGGGGCGGCAGAATTTGCGCGATATGGCCGCGCCAGCGAGCCGGGTTTTCTCCCTCCCGGTATCCGCGCGCCTTGGCGGCATCGAGCACGGTTTCAATCCGCCCCCGGATGCGGCTGGCAGTTTCGGGCTTGTCCTGCCAGATCGGCTCAAGGATTTTTAGCACATGCGCCGTGCCTATGTCGGCAACCGGCAATTCGCCCATGACGGGATAGACGTAGCTGGCGAGCGTATTGCGCCATTGCTGCCGGTGCTTGTCATTGCGCCAGCTTGCCTCATTCGCGCCGATATAAGCCTC
>JADLBY010000207.1 GCA_020847445.1 Sphingomonadaceae bacterium
CTGCGCCTTGAAGCCGCAGAAACCGGGGCCGCCGCCCACATGTCCCTTCATCAAACATCACAATGTCAAAGAGCCGACCGACAAAAAACCGGACACTCAACGTTCCCCGATATTCCTACCGGAGGAGGGAGTGTCCTGTTATGTTGGCGACCAGTCTGCAGAAGCGCTTGCTTCCCGTCCGGTGAAGGGGCCTCTAAAGGGGTCCTCTGATTCGGTCAACGGCTTTTTGCAATTTTATTTCAAAAATTTTGGCGGAACCCGGAAAACCACGATTTTGTAAGCAATTTTCGGTAGTTGGCACCTTCATGAGCGAAGAGACAATAACAGCGCCGCCAGAGGGGGCCGACTTTGGAAACCGCGTGAAACGCGCGGTTTTCTGGCGTTCCGGCACGCAAATCCTGTCGCAGCTGCTAAGCTGGGGTGCAACCCTGGCGGTCATCCGAATCCTCGAGCCGAGCGATTATGGGCTGTTCGCGATGACCTCGGTTGTGCTGGTTTTCCTCAATTTCCTCAACGGATATGGCTTTGTCAGCGCCTTGATCCAGTCCGAATCGGTCGAACCGATTCGAATCAGGCAGGCGTTCGGGATGCTGATTCTCCTGAATGTAGGTCTGGCGCTGATCCAACTCTTCGTCGCGGCGCCTCTGGCTGCGGCCTATTATAGGGAACCGGTGGTTGCAGAGATGCTGCGCTGGCAGTCGCTCATCTATCTCTCGACGCCCTTCCTCATTCTTCCCGAAGCGCTGATGACGCGCGAGTTGGAATTCCGGAAGCCCGCGATCATCAATCTTCTGACCTCGCTGGTCGGCGCGGCTGTCTCGCTTGGCCTCGCCTTGTGGGGGGCGGGTGTCTGGACACTGGTATTCGCGCCGATCTCGATATTCTGGAGCCGCGCGATCATGCTGATGGTCGCGACGCGCTTCTGGGTGCTGCCCAGTTTCGACTTCCGCGGCGCAGGGCATATCTTCACCTTCGGCACGGCGTTGCTCATCGGCCACGGCTTTTTCATCATCCAGAGCCAGTCGGACATCTTCATCGCAGGACGGCATTTCGATACGCACGATCTGGGCCTCTATGCCGAGGCGCTGTTCCTGACACAGCTGTTTGCCACCAAGTTCATCCCGCCGCTGAATGAAGTTGCCTTTCCGGCCTATGCGCGGATCCAGCATGACCAGAGCAAGCTCGCCTACAGCTTCCTGAAAGCCGTACGCCTCATCATGCTTGTCGCCTTCCCGCTCTATTTCGGGATGGCGGTGACGGCGGCGCCCTTTGTCGCCACCCTGATGGGGGCGAAGTGGCTTGAAGCAACCCCGATCGTCGCCATCCTTGCGCTGGCAATGCCGGTGGCGACATTGCAGTTCCTGTTTCAGCCAGCGATCAACGCGCTGGGGCTGCCCGGTGTGACGATGCGCAACTCGATCGCGGGTGCGATCATCATGCCGCTAATCTATCTCGCCGCCGTCCGCTTCGGCGCGACCGGGCTGGCCTGGGGCTGGCTGGCATCTTTCCCGTTGCTGCTGGCCTTCACCATTTATCAGGCGCGACCGCATATCGGGTTCCGGCTGAACCAGTTGTTCGCCGCGATTCTGCCCGGTCTGGGTGCTGCGGCGGTTATGGCGGCCATCGTCTGGCTGTTCGATCGTCAGCTGATCAATATCCTGTGGCCGCAATTGGCACCGATTCTCCATCTGCTGCTGCTCGCCGGCGTCGGGGCGCTGGTCTATGGCGCGCTGCTGTGGTTCGGTTCGCGCCAGACGGCAATGGAGGTTGTCAATCTGGTGATGCGCCGAAAGGCGCCGTCCGAGGCCGACGCCGCCTAGCCCGGCTCGACCGCCCGCGCCATCCGTTTCAACGCCAGCCGATCGAACCAGAACAATCCGGGCCGCACTCTCGGTTGCATACCCGGCAATTCGCGGCGGTAAATGTCGGACAGCAGTCGCGGCAGCCCGGCGGGGCCGGTATCGCGCATGATACGGCTGATCATCGCGTTCTGATAATGCCGCGTGCTGTAGTTGATCATCCGCCGATACTGCATGCGCCAGCTCGCAGGGGACAGCGCACGCACCGGCGCGCACAGGAAACCGGCACCCTCACACAGGACGACGCGATCGTCGCGCCATTGCGATTCATCGGCCAGATTGGTCTTGGCCATCGCGCAGATCAGGCCGTCGTCGCCAATGACGTCGTCGGGCAGCCGGATCTGGCGCTGCTGCATCCGGCGCAGGAAATCGCCGCGCAACGCATAGAGATCACCGAACAGGCCCGATTCAGCACGCATGGCTCGCCGATAGCTTTCCACGCCGCGCCCGTTCATCGGCAGTCCGGCGGCAGCGTTGGCGTGCGGGTTGCTCCCAAGCGCGTCATGCAACGCCGCCACCGAACCCCGCATGATTTCGGCATCGCCATCGACAAAGATATGGGTTTCGTGAAAGGATTTCAGATCGTCAAAAAGGAACCGGTTCCAGCTGCGCGCCTTGCCGCCCTCGCTATATATATGGGCCCGCACATTGCGCGCGGCCGCAGCAACGCCTCCGGCGA
>JADLBY010000208.1 GCA_020847445.1 Sphingomonadaceae bacterium
AGCTCGAACATGCCGGTGTGCCGTTTTCGCGCAATGCCGATGGCACCATCTACCAGCGCCCCTTTGGCGGCCATATGCAAAATATGGGCGAGGGCCCGCCGGTACAGCGCACCTGCGCCGCCGCTGACCGCACCGGCCACGCGATGCTGCACGCGCTTTATCAGCAGAGCCTGAAATATGATGCGGACTTCTTCATCGAATATTTCGCGCTCGACCTGATCATGGAAGACGGCGAATGCCGGGGTGTGATCGCCTTGTGCATGGAGGATGGCAGCATCCACCGTTTCAAGGCGCAGGCCGTGGTGCTCGCCACCGGCGGCTATGGCCGTGCCTATTACAGCGCGACCTCCGCCCACACCTGCACCGGCGATGGTGGCGGCATGGTGCTGCGCGCGGGGCTTCCATTGCAGGATCTGGAGTTTGTCCAGTTCCACCCGACCGGCATCTACGGCGCGGGCGTGCTGATCACCGAAGGCGCACGCGGCGAGGGCGGTTACCTCACCAACAGCGAGGGTGAGCGCTTCATGGAACGCTATGCGCCTTCGGCCAAGGATCTGGCCTCGCGCGACGTTGTCTCGCGTTCGATGGCACTCGAAATGCGCGAAGGGCGCGGCGTTGGCCCGAACAAGGACCATATCTACCTGCACCTCGACCATATCGACCCCAAGGTGCTCGCCGAACGCCTGCCGGGCATCACCGAAAGCGGCAAGATCTTCGCCGGTGTCGATCTGACCCGCCAGCCGCTGCCTGTATGTCCGACCGTCCACTATAATATGGGCGGCATCCCCTGTAACTATCATGGTCAGGTTGTGACCAAGAAGGGCAAGGATCCCGAAGTCGTCGTCCCCGGCCTTTATGCGGTGGGTGAGGCGGCCTGCGTTTCGGTGCACGGTGCGAACCGTCTGGGTTCGAACTCGCTGATCGATCTGGTCGTTTTCGGCCGCGCGACCGGCCTGCATCTCAAGGAAACACTCAAGCCCAACGCGCCGCAACGGCCGCTGCCCAAGGATTCGGCCGATCTCGCGCTCGCGCGTCTCGACCATTTCCGCAATGCGAAGGGTGGTTCGCCGACCGCCGAAGTCCGCCTGCAGATGCAGCAGACAATGCAGAAGCACGCCGCCGTGTTCCGCGACAGCGCGCTCCTCGCCGAAGGTTGCGAACTGATGCAGAAGGTCAATCAGCGGATGCAGGATATCGCGGTTAGCGACCGCAGCCTGATCTGGAACACCGACCTCATCGAAACGCTCGAACTCGACAATCTGATGAGCCAGGCGATCTGCACCATCGAAGGTGCCAACGCCCGCAAGGAAAGCCGCGGCGCCCACGCGCACGAGGATTTCCCCGACCGCGACGACACAAACTGGATGAAGCACACCGTTTCATGGTTCGAAGGCTGGGGCGGCAAGGGCGGCAAGGTAACCCTCGATTACCGTCCGGTGCACGATTACACGCTGACCGACGAGGTGGAGTATATCAAGCCGAAGGCACGGGTCTATTGAGAAAGGCGCCTGCCTATCACCAATGCGGCGTCGGTTTGCCAGATGCGGTCGAGGTTGCAGATCGCCGTCGCCCCAGCGGAGGCTGGGGCCCATCGCGTCTCTCGGTCTAAAGTTCCCGTCGCGATAGACACCAGCCTTCGCTGGTGCAGCGCAGAATATCCGATTGAATAATGTGCGGCAAATCACCGCCGCCCCTGCGGAGGCAGGGGCCTATCTCGCCTTTCGGTTTAAGCTTGTAGCCGAGATAGGCACCAGCCTCCGCTGGGGCGACGGGGTTTTTAGAACTGGATGTGGATCAGGCGTTTAGATCGTCATACAGATCGCGCCACTCTGGATTGAACCGGCTGATGCGTTCGGTTTTCCAGCGGCGTTTCCAAGCTTTCATCGCCTTTTCGCGGGCCATCGCTTCCTCGATCGTTGCAAAGACTTCGTAATAGACCAAAGTCTTGCAGCCATGTTTGCGGCAATAGACCGAGCCGACGTCATTCTTGTGTTGCCAGATGCGGCGGGCCAGATTGGCGGTTGATCCGACATAGAGTGTGCCATGCGCTCCGCTTGCCATGATGTAGGCATATCCGCCTTTTTCCAACCACTCCTCCAAAGCCCACCCATCGCTGCCCCGGCGCAGGCTGGGGCCTATGTCGTCTTGTAGTTTAATGTCATCGGTTGCGGTGTAAACCGATGGACGTGATGGACCCCAGCCTTCGCTGGGGAGACGGAACTTGATCGGCAGGGGTGGTGAGTTGAGGCAGTGTTTCGCCGATCCCTCCCGTTGCTCCAGCGCAGGCTGGAGCCTATCTCGCCTCAATGATGATCATCGCCGTGGTTGTGTAAACCGATGGACGTGATGGGCACCAGTATTCGCTGGGGAGACGGGCTTATCTGGAAAGGGTGGCGAAGGCTTCTGCAGTAAGGCTCAAGCTTCGTTTCCGTTGCGCATGGTCGAACATTGAACAGGCGACGATGATTTCGTCGGCTTGGGTACGGTTGATGAATTGGGCGACGCCCCGTTTCACCGCCTCAACCGAACCGATCGCGCTGCATGACAGCAACTCGTCTAGCATCGCACCGATATGCGGCGGCAGGCTGGCCTTATAGCCTTCCACCGGGGGCTGCATCTGGCGCGGGTTGCCGGTGCGCAGGGCAACAAAACTCTGCTGGATCGAGCTGGCGAGGTATTCGGCCTCGTCGTCACTGTCGGCCGCGATGATGTTCATTGCAGCCATCACATGGGGCCGGTTGAGCATAGCGCTGGGTTTGAAATTGTTGCGATAGACGTGCAGCGCCTCATCGAGCATTTGCGGGGCGAAATGGCTGGCAAAGGCATAGGGCAGGCCGAGCAGTGCCGCGACCTGCGCACCATAAAGGCTGCTGCCGAGGATGTAGAGCGGCACATCGGCACCCGCCCCGGGCGTCGCACTGATGCCGGTGCGACCATCATCGGCAAAATAGCTCTGCAGTTCGACTATATCGCGGACGAAGCCATTGGGGTCGCTGTCGAGGGTGCGGCGGATGGCATGGGCGACGCGCTGGTCACTACCCGGCGCGCGACCGAGCCCCAGATCGATCCGGCCGGGAAAGAGCGCATCGAGCGTGCCGAACTGTTCGGCGATCACCAGCGGCGCGTGGTTGGGCAGCATGATGCCGCCTGCGCCGATCCGCATGGTTTTGGTGGCCGCCGCAATATGGCCGATAACAACCGAGGTGGCGGCGCTGGCAATGCCCTTCATACCATGATGCTCCGCCACCCAGAAACGGGTGAAGCCCAGGGCTTCGGCATGCCGGGCCAGATCGGCGGCGTTGGTGAGCGCCTGCGGCACCGTTCCGCCTTCGACGACGGGCACCAGATCGAGGAGGGAATAGGCTGTCATTTCGGGCATCTAGTCATGCTGCCCCGGAATTGCCAAGCGGCAATCGACAGTGGCGCATGCAACTGCCATATCGCGGTGGAATGTTCACGCCCAACCTCCTGTCATTTCTGTTGACTGCCATTGTAATCGAACTGACGCCGGGTCCGAACATGGCATGGCTCGCCTTGACGGGCGCAAGCTCCGGCCGACGCGCCGCGCTGGCGGCAACTGCAGGGATCGCGCTTGGCCTTGCAATTGTCGGCATGGCTGCGGCCCTGGGCCTGGCCGAACTTGCGCACGCATCGCCGCGTCTGTTCGCGCTTCTGCGCTATGCCGGGGTGGCCTATCTGCTCTGGCTGGCATGGCAGGCCTGGAACGGGAAGGGAGACGTATCGCCGGGGCATCTGCGCGACGGCAATGGCTGGCTATGGTTCCGGCATGGCCTGGTGCTCAATCTGCTGAATCCCAAGGCCGCGCTGTTCTTTGTCGCGATCCTGCCCGGCTATGTTGACGGCACTGCGCCGGTGATGGCACAGACGCTGCTGCTGTCCGGTTGCTATGTTGCCGTTGCGACGCTGGTGCATCTGGGGCTGGCGTTGTTGGCCGGGCAGGCACATGGCTGGTTCGAAAAGGAGGATCAGGCGACAATGCTGCGCCGGATATGCGCGGTGATGATAGCTGGCGTGGCCTTGTGGTTCCTTGCCGGCACCGCCCGATAAGCCCGCATTCATTTGCAGTTCAGCTTTACAAACGCAGACGGGCCGTGCAATTTTGTCGATGAATTGAGTGAAGAGGATCGATTCTGATGGCCGCCGAACGTTCGCCCGGGTTCAAACTGCTTTTCGCGGGTCTGATCGGCCTCGTCCTCGTCATTCCGCTGATGATGGTCTATGCGCTGTCGTGGGACCGCAAGGAGCAGGCGAATACGGCGCAGACGTCGATAGCGGCGGGCTGGGGCGGGCCACAGGTTGTCGTCGGGCCCGTGCTTGTCATTCCCTATATGACCGACAATGTCGAAACCGTGACCGAGAATGGCCAGCAGACGACGCGGACGGTGCGGGTACAACGCGAATTGTTCCTGTCGCCCGAATCCAACCAGATGAAGACCGATTTGAGACCGGAGCGGAAGAAGAAGTCGATCTATGAAAGCGTGCTGTTCGTCGCTGAAAATAGCGGCAGTGCGCGCTTTGCCCTGCCAGCCGATTTTGCCCGTTATGGCATCGCGCGCGACAGCCTGAATCTGGCCGGGGCGGAATTGCGTTTTGGCGTATCGGATGCGCGCGGTTTGCAGGCCGACAGCCATGTAGAGGTCAACGGCACCACGCTGGAGCTGCAACCGGGCAAGGGGCTGGCCGCGTCGGGCAATTCGGGCTTTTTCACCTTTATCGACTGGAACGGCACCACGCCGCTTGATGTCCGTTACAGCTATGCCTTTCGCGGCAACAAATCGCTGACGATGGTTCCACGCGGCAAGGAAACGAGCTGGGACGTCAAGTCGAGCTGGCCCAACCCCAGCTTTGCCGGCGATTTCCTGCCGACAAGGCGGACGATTTCGGACAAGGGTTTTGTCTCTTCGCACAAGGTGACCAATCTGGCGCTTGGCCAGTCGCTGGTGTTGAAGGAAGATCTGGGCATGCCCCAGCTTGAAGGCGGCTATGTCGCGCCGGTGGTTTCTTCAACCGCCAGCGGCCAGTCGGTTGGCGGGCCGTCGCAGGCGGCGACCATCGGGCTGGTCGAACCGGTCGATCTTTACAGCCAGGTCGACCGTTCGGTGAAATATGGCTTCCTGTTCATCGGTTTCACCTTTCTCGCCTTTCTGATGTTCGACGTGGTGGGCGGTGCCAGGGTTGCGGCCGCGGAATATCTGCTGACCGGGGCAGGGCTGGTGCTGTTCTTTGTGATGCTGCTCGCATTTTCGGAAGTGATCGGCTTTACCGGGGCCTATCTGCTGGCGGGGGGCGCGATCACCGGTTTGCTGACCGCCTATTCGGCTGCCGTCCTCAAAAGCTGGCTCCGGGCGCGGGTCATCGGTGGGCTGCTGGTCGGGCTCTATGCAACGCTTTACGTCTTGCTCAACCTGGAAGCCTATGCGCTGATCATCGGATCGATCCTGCTGTTCATCGCGCTGGCCGTGGTGATGTGGGCAACCCGGCATATCGATTGGGGTGCCAAGCGCGGAGCAACCGACGAACCTAGCGCCAGCGCAGCATAGAGGCGTCGAGGGCGCCCACCGAACGGACGCCCATCAGCTTCATCCCGCGTTCGATCTCGTCGCGCAACTTGCCGACGACTCGATCGACGCCGGGCTCGCCCGCCGCCGCCAGAGCGTAGAGATACAGGCGCCCGCCCGAACAGGCGGTTGCGCCGGCGGCGAGCGCCTTCAGCACATGCGAACCGCGCCGCACGCCGCCATCGCAGATGATGTCGATTTTGCCGCCTACGGCATCGGCGATTTCGGCGATCTGGTCGAACGGGGAACGGGAGCCGTCAAGTTGCCGTCCGCCATGGTTCGAAACCATGATTGCCGTCGCGCCGATATCGACCGCGCGCCTGGCATCCTCGACCGACATCACGCCCTTCAGGCAAAATTGCCCGCCCCAATCGGCGCGGATCGCCTCTGCCATTTTCCAGTCCATCGACTGGTCGAGCATCGTGTTGAAATATTCGGCGACCGACACCGCGACATTGGTGCCTTCGCCGACATGGGTGGAAAGATTGGGCAGCGCAAATTTTTCGCGGAACAGATAGTTCATCACCCAGCCGGGATGCGTCGCATAGCTGATTACGGAAGCCGGAGTGAAGCGCGGGGGCGAGGTGAAACCGGTGCGCAGGCAGCGTTCGCGATTGCCCGCGACAATGGTGTCGACGGTCAGCGTGATCGCATCGAAATTCACCGCCTTGCAGCGTTCGACCATCGACCGGTTCAGGCCCTTGTCCTTGTGGATATAAAGCTGGAACATCTTCGGCGTCTTGATCGCTGCCCCGACCTCTTCGATGCTGACGGTGGCAAGGCTCGAAATGCCGAACCAGGTGTTGAAGCGTTCCGCCACCGCAGCCACGGCACGCTCACCCTGCCAGTGGAACAGCCGTTGCAGCGCGGTGGGTGACAGGAAAAGCGGCATGCCGATTTTCTTGCCCATCACCGTCGTCGACATGTCGATAGTCTCAACCCCGGCCAGCACATTGGGCACAAGATCGCAATCGTCGAACGCAGATGTGTTGCGGCGTCTGGTTACTTCATCGTCGCCTGCGCCATCGATATAGTGAAAGACGGGTGACGGCAGGCGGCGTTTGGCAAGCCGACGGAAATCGGCGACATTGTGACAATCGGTAAGGCGCATCGGATTTAGAAAATGCCTTCAAAGAAGTTGCAGCTGTTGGGGTTGCCGGTCTGCAGGCCGCGCTTCAGTGCCGCCACCCGCTGTTCCGACGAGCCATGGGTGAACATGCTTTCAACCGGGGCCCTGCCTGCGTCCTGCATCAGTTTGTCGTCACCGATGGCATGGGCTGCACGCATCCCTTCTTCGATATCGCCCGGCTCGATGCGATTGGCATTTTTGGCCGCCCAGACGCCGGCATAGCAATCTGCCTGCAACTCCATGCGCACTTGCAGCGCATTGCCCTCTGACTGGCTGACCCGCGACTGGGCACGGCGCACCTGATCGGCGACGCCGGTTATGTTCTGGATATGGTGCCCCACTTCATGGGCGACGACATAGGCATAGGCGAAATCGCCGCCGCCGCTCATCTGCTGCAACTGGTTGAAGAAACTGGTGTCGAGATAAACGCCCTGATCCGCCGGGCAGTAAAACGGCCCCATCGCCGATTGCGCCGCACCACAGCCCGATTGTCCACCGCCCTGATAGAATTCGATCTTTGCAGGCTGATAGCGTTGCCCCGCCTGGGCGAACAATGCCCCCCAGGTATCTTCGGTCGATTTCATGACCCGGCAGGCGAACAGTTCGGCTTCGGTATCGCAGGCAACATTGCCTGCGCCGGTCTGTTGGGCGGTGTCACCGGGCGCGACGCCCGATCCGCCGAGGTTGAGCGCGCCGCTGGAGAAGATGAAATAGCCCACCACGGCGAGGATCAGCAGCGTCCCGCATCCCATTTTGCGCCCGAACAGCAACGGCAGCAGGCCGAAAACCAGCGATCCCATGCCGCCGCCCCCGCCCATGCTGAAGCCGCCTCCGCCAGCGCCCTGGTCATTGGCGTTGCTGGTCGGATCAAGATCGTCGAGACGCATGGCGATTCTCCTCTGGTCGCTTTCAATCAAACATTGCGGTTTTGCCGCAAAAGCGCAAGGAAGAAGGCGGCTTTACAAACAGACCCATAAAGGACTTCTCCCATGTTTCTAAAAGGCAAAACTGCGCTGATCACAGGTTCTACGTCGGGCATCGGCCTCGGCTATGCGCGGGCGCTTGCGGCCGAAGGTGCCAGCGTAATGATCAATGGCTTTGGCGATGCGGCGGAGATTCAGGGCCATGTTGAAGACCTGATCCGCACCAGCAATGCAGGGGCGCTCCATTCGGCGGCCGACATGACAAAGCCCGACGAAATCCGGGCAATGGTCGCCGACTGCACGGCAAAACTGGGCGCACCCGACATCCTGATCAACAATGCCGGTATCCAGCATGTGGCGCCGGTCGACAGCTTCCCCGAGGAAAAATGGGATGCGATTATCGCGATCATCCTGTCGTCGGCCTTTCACACGACCAAGGCCGTTATTCCGGCGATGAAGGAAAAGGGATGGGGCCGCATCATCAACACTGGATCGATGCACAGCCTTGTCGCATCGCCTTTCAAGAGCGCCTATAATGCGGCGAAGCATGGCATAGCCGGCTTCACCAAGACGATTGCGCTGGAAGTTGCGCGCGATGGCATCACGGTGAACAATATCTGCCCGGGCTATGTCTGGACCTCGCTGGTCGAAAACCAGATCCCCGATACGATGAAGGCGCGCGGATTGACCCGCG
This sequence comes from Sphingomonadaceae bacterium, assembly GCA_020847445.1. GTDB lineage: Bacteria > Pseudomonadota > Alphaproteobacteria > Sphingomonadales > Sphingomonadaceae > Sphingorhabdus_B. The sequence continues at coordinate 8,326 of JADLBY010000208.1, forward strand.
ATCAGGTTATCAACGATGTCCTGCTGGCTGCACAACCGCAAAAGCAGTTTGTGCAGGTCGAACAGCTCGCGTCGCTGGCGGTCTATCTCTGCAGCGATGGGGCCGGGGCCATTACTGGCGCCAACCTGTCGATGGATGGGGGCTGGACCGCCCAATAGGGCCCGGCTTCGTCCAGTGCGCGCGAAGCAGCCGCCCTATTGCGAATGATTTGCAAAGTCTTTGTTTTTCAATCGATTCCCTCGATAACTGTGGTCGATAAAAGCCGGTGGATATTGTCTGCCCTTTGGCTATTGCAGTCGATGAGCCGGTTTGTCCGAACCGGTCGTTCCTCAATTCAAGGGAGACAGAAATGGGACTCAAGGGTTCTAAGACCGAAGAAAATCTGAAGGCTGCCTTTGCCGGTGAAAGCCAGGCCAACCGCCGTTACCTTTATTTCGCCCAAAAGGCCGATATTGAAGGCCATAACGATGTGGCTGCCGTTTTCCGTTCGACCGCAGAGGGCGAAACCGGCCACGCGCATGGCCATCTCGAATTTCTCGAAGAATGTGGCGATCCGGCAACCGGCGAGCCCATCGGCGATACCGTTGCCAATCTGAAGGCGTCGATCGCAGGCGAAACGCACGAATATACCGATATGTATCCGGGCATGGCCAAGTCGGCCCGCGAGGAAGGTTTCGACGAAATCGCCGACTGGTTCGAAACGCTGGCCAAGGCTGAAAAGAGCCACGCTGGCAAGTTCCAGAAGACGCTCGACGCTCTGCTCGCCGACGCCTGATACCGGCAAACATCCCTGAGGCTGCCGTCAGTGCCCGCTGGCGGCAGCCTCTGTTCAAGAAATCAGGGGGAAACAGCATGAAGGAAGGCAGTCTTGGCGCGCCGGTGCGGCACCCGATCGCCTGGCAGGACGAAGCATTTTACGACGAGGCGGCACTCGATGCAGAGCTTCGCCGGGTGTTCGACATTTGTCACGGTTGCCGCCGTTGTTTCAACCTGTGCGACAGTTTTCCGTCGCTGTTCGACATGATCGACGAAAGCCCCAATGAAGAGGTCGAGGATCTTTCGGCGGGGCAGATCAAGGCTGTGGTTGACGAATGCACGCTGTGCGACATGTGTTTCATGGTCAAATGCCCATATGTGCCGCCGCACGAATTCGACCTCGATTTCCCGCATCTGATGTTGCGCTACCGCGCGGTCGAACATCGCAAGAAGCTGACGAGCTTTGCCGATCGCGAGCTGGCCAAGACTGATCGCAATGGCCAGTTGGGCAGCTATTTTGCCGGTGCGGTAAATCTGGCCACCAGCGCTGGCAGCCCCGCACGCGGGGTGATGCAGGCGACGCTGGGCATCGACAGGCGCGCGCATCTTCCCGGCTTTGCCGACGAGCCGCTGACATCGCGTTTCAGCCTGATTCCGCCGCCAAATCCCGATGGCCCCGGCTTTGGCAAGAAGGTTGCGCTCTATGCGACCTGCTATGGCAATTTCAATGACCAGACCCCAGGCGAGGCTGCGATCAAGGTGTTGGCGCATAACGGGGTCGAGGTGCGCATCGAACATCCGGAATGCTGTGCCATGCCGAAACTGGAAAATGGCGATCTGCCTGCGGTTGCCGATGCGTCCGCACGGGTCGCCGCGCATTTCGCCGGACTGATTGACGAAGGCTATGATATCGTTCCGCTGACGACCAGCTGCTCGTTGATGCTCAAATTCGAATGGCCGCTGATCAATCCCGACAATGCGGATGTGGTCAAGCTCAGCGCCCACACATATGACCTTTCGCAATATATCGTTGCGCTTTCGAAAGAAACCGGGCTGGCACCGATCGAACCCATGGCGTCCAGCATTGGCGTTCATTTTGCCTGCCACAGCCGCGCCCAGAATATGGGGCCACAGGCGATGGAGATGCTGAAACTGATTCCCGACGCCAAACCGGCGCTGACCGAACGTTGTTCGGGGCATGGGGGCAAATGGGGAATCTACCGTGAGAATTTCGATACGGCGGTGAAGGTCGGTCGACCTGCGGCACGCGCGCTGGCGAAAGATAATCCCGACTTCGTAGTCAGCGAATGCCCGCTGGCAGGGCCGCACCTGAAGCAGGTCATGGCGATGTCTGGCACCGAAAATATTCCCGAGCGCGTCGGCCATCCAATCGAAATTCTGGCCAAAGCCTATAATCTGTAACGGAGTTACCCATGCCGCGTGACACGCGAACAATAACAGAGGCGGATATTCTGCCGCTCGCCGACTATGAACTGATCCGCAAAGAGAAGCGTGAAGAAAATATCCTGCGCAAGAAGTTCCGGCAGATGGCCGTTGGGCCGTATGCGACGATCACGTTTGAATCGTGGGACAGCATGTGGTTGCAGGTGCAGGAAATGTTGCGCATCGAAAAGGGCGGGAGCGCACAGGTGGCGGACGAACTGGCCGCCTATAACCCCATGATTCCCGATGGCAGCGAATTGACCGCCACGTTGATGTTCGAGATTGATGACGAGGACCGTCGCCGTGTCTTCCTGTCAAAACTGGGCGGGGTTGAAAACTGCATCAGCATCGAAGTCGATGGCGAGAAAATTGCGGCTGAGCCGGAAATGGACGTCGATCGCACCAATGCCGATGGCAAGGCGAGCGCAGTCCAGTTTCTGCATTTCCCCTTCACACAGGCCCAGATTGCCAAATGGCACGCGGGTACGGGGCAGGCGATGCTTCGGATCGATCATCCGAACTACGGCCATGCTGCGCTGATCGACGCGGATCGCCGGTCGGAACTGGGGCGGGATTTCCCGAACGCGACGGCCTGAGCGCGGCCGGTCACGCAATCTTTATATCGATCCAGTCGATTACTGTCGGCAGGAAAACTCGATGGATCGATTAAGCTGGTGCATCCATATTGGCTTGGCGGCTCGCAAGAGTCGCCCCCCTGAACAGCCAACCGGATAGGATCAGCCATGAACGACCCGACCCCCATTTCAACCGGCGGATGCCCGGTCCATCAGAACAAGTCCCGTGCACTACTCGGTCGTACCAACAAGGATTGGTGGCCCGATGCGCTGCCGGTGGATATTCTGCATCAGGGGGGTGTTTCGCCTGACCCGATGGGGCCGGATTTCGACTATGTCAAAGCGTTCCAATCGCTCGATTACAATGCGCTGAAGGCCGATCTGACGGCGTTGATGACCGACAGCAAAGCCTGGTGGCCTGCGGATTACGGCCATTATGGTCCCTTCTTCATCCGTATGGCCTGGCACGCGGCGGGCACCTATCGGACCGCCGACGGTCGCGGCGGTGCGAATAGCGGCCAACAGCGCTTTGCCCCGCTCAACAGCTGGCCCGACAATGGCAATCTCGACAAGGCGCGCCGCCTGTTGTGGCCGATCAAGCAGAAATATGGCCAGCAGATCAGCTGGGCCGACCTGTTCATTCTCGCCGGGAATGTGGCGATTGAGTCGATGGGTGGTCCGGTCTTTGGTTTTGGCGGCGGTCGCGCCGACGTTTATGAACCTGAAAAGGACATCTACTGGGGCGAGGAAGACCTGTGGGTCGATCAGGGCGCGGAAACGCGTATTCAGCCGGAAAAGCAGGTCGATCTGGAAAATCCGCTGGCTGCTATCCAGATGGGCCTCATCTACGTCAATCCCGAAGGGCCGGGCGGCAATCCCGACCCGCTGCTGTCGGCGCGTGACATGCGCGTAACCTTTGCCCGCATGGCGATGAACGATGAGGAGACCGTTGCCCTGACCGCTGGCGGCCACGCGTTCGGCAAGGCACATGGCGCAAAGCCTTCCGACAGCTTTGGCAGCAGCCCTGAATCGGAAACCCTTCAGAAACAGGGCTTTGGCTGGCTGACCGACATGGCAGAGATTGCGCGCGGCAACATCACCACCTCGGGCGTTGAAGGGGCGTGGTCGAACAACCCGACCCAATGGGGTGGCGACTATTTCCGGCTGCTTTTCAAATATGACTATAAGCTCGTCCATAGCCCCGCCGGCGCACAGCAATGGACGCCGGTCGATCCCGATCCGGCGGATCTGGCACCCGACGCACGCGATCCTTCAAAGCGTGTCCCGACGATCATGACGACCGCCGACATGGCGCTGAAAATGGACCCCGAATATCGCAAGATTTCCGAACGGTTCCGTGACGATCAGGCCGCACTGGACGATGCCTTCGCCCGCGCCTGGTTCAAACTGTGCCACCGCGATATGGGGCCCAAATCACGCTATCATGGGCCCGAAGTGCCGAAGGAAGACCTGATCTGGCAGGATCCTGTTCCCGCCGGGACCATGCCGTCAAATGCCGATGTGGCGAGCTTCAAGTCGAAAATCCTCGAAAGCGGGATTTCGGTAGGCGATCTGGTCAAGGCGGCATGGGCGTCGGCTTCTACCTATCGCAAAAGCGACCATCGCGGCGGGGCCAATGGCGCACGCATTCGCTTGGCGCCGCAGAAGGATTGGGCCGTCAACGAACCGGACGTGCTGGCGGCCACGCTGGCAAAGATCGACGAAGCGCGGGGAGCATTGTCGATGGCCGACGCGATTGTCCTTGCGGGCAGTGCAGCGGTTGAAAAAGCGGCGAAGGATGCCGGTTATGACGTGGCCGTGCCCTTCACAGGCGGCCGTGGCGACGCATCGGCGGAATGGACCGATGCCGACAGCTTCGATGTTCTGGAACCGCGTGCCGATGGCTTCCGCAACTATCTGTCGAACAAATTCTCGGTGAAGACCGAGGAACTGCTGGTCGACCGTGCTGCGCTGCTCGGCCTCTCCGCGCCTGAAATGACCGTGCTGGTCGGTGGCCTGCGTGTGCTTGGCGCCAATCATGCCAATCGGCCGCATGGCGTATTCACCAGCCGCGTCGGACAACTGACCAACGACTTTTTCGTCAATCTGCTCGACATGGATATCTTCTGGGAAGCGGTCGATGGCAGCGCTGATGAGGAATTTGTCGGCTATGCCCGTGGTGGCCGCACCGAACGCTGGCGTGCGACCCGTGCCGATCTGGTCTTCGGATCGAATTCGCAATTGCGCGCGGTTGCCGAAGTCTATGCAGAAAAGGGCGGCGACCAGAAGTTTGTCGCGGATTTCGTGAAAGCCTGGGTCAAGGTGATGAACGCGGATCGCTTCGATCTCGCCTGACCGATCGACCGACCAATGAAAAAGCCGTCGCTTGCACAAAGCGGCGGCTTTTTTGGTGTCCGTTCAGCAGTATCGGTTGCGGGCTTCGGGATCACTCGACCGGCTGGTTCGTCACAATCGGTGCGTTGGTTGGCCCAGCATAAATCGGCGCTGCCTGGGAACCGGCCATATTGGAATTCGAATTGTCGAACGCGTTGGTGGGAAGGTTGCTTTGCGGTGATTCGCTCTGCGGAGGGGAATCGCTGCTCATACCCAGCGGCCTTGCATCGTTCATCGGCTGGCCGAAGCTTTCGAACTCATCCGGCGCCTCAACCTCGCCATCCTGCGATGCATATTCGTCGCTGACCACTTCGTCCGGATCTGAAGGCGGCGGCGCCGGTGCAGGTGAAACCGCCTCGATCTGTGGTGCGGTCTGCTGCGGTGTGGGGCTGAAGCTGTCTCCGGTCGGGATAATCATCGTCACAAAGGCAGAAAGGCCCAGCACGGCAAATATGCTTTTCTGAATATTGTCCATTTTGACCCTGCAAATCTGTAACGCGCGATATTCCCTAGAACTTTGTCCTTAAAAAATGGTTGCGGCAGCGCCGGGGACCAAAAAAAGGCCGCCGACAAAGCTGTCGGCGGCGCAGGTGTTTTTCCTCCCCAGGAAAACTCGTTCAGCCCAGTTTGGCGGCGCTCCCCAGCCGGTGGTAGAGGCGGGCGAATTTCTTCGATTCCTCGCCATCTTCGACGGTGGGCAGATATTGGGCGAGCGCCTTGCGGATCAGCTTGAAGTCCTCGGTCGAAAGGACTGCGCGGGAACGTGCTGGTTCACTCATGGCTAACTCCTTCGATCGGGAACTCAGGCCGCGTTGGCGAACTGGTTCATGGTGTTGTCTTTGCCACCCGCCTTCAGGGCGGCTTCACCGGCGAAATATTCCTTGTGATCGTCACCGATGTCGGAGCCGGACATGTTCTGGTGCTTGACGCAGGCGATGCCCTGGCGGATTTCCTTGCGCTGGACCCCGGCGACATAGCCGAGCATGCCCATTTCGCCGAAATAGTCCTTGGCCAGATTGTCGGTGCTCAGCGCCGCAGTGTGATAGGTCGGCAGCGTGATCAGATGGTGGAAGATGCCCGCGCGTTTCGCAGCGTCGCGCTGGAAGGTGCGGATGCGGTCATCGGCCTCTGCGCCCAGTTCGGTTTCGTCATAGGATGCGCTCATCAGGTTGGCGCGGTCATAGGCCGAGACGTCCTTGCCTTCCGCAGCCCAGGCGTCGAACACCTGCTGGCGGAAATTGAGCGTCCAGTTGAAGCTGGGCGAGTTGTTATAGGCGAGCTTCGCATTGGGAACGACTTCACGGATGCGGTCAACCATGCCTGCAATCTGCTCGATATGCGGCTTTTCGGTTTCGATCCAGATCAGGTCTGCGCCGTTCTGCAGCGACGTGATGCAATCGAGCACGCACCGGTCCTCGCCGGTTCCCGAACGGAACTGGTAAAGGTTCGAGGGCAGGCGCTTCGGCTTCAGCAGCTTGCCATTGCGGGTGATGACGACATCGCCATTGCCGATCTGGGTAGCGTCGATCTCGTCGCAATCGAGGAAGGCGTTATACTGGTCGCCCAGGTCGCCGGGTTCCTTCGAAAAGGCGATCTGCTTGGTGAGGCCAGCGCCCAGCGAGTCGGTGCGCGCAACGATGATGCCGTCGGGCACGCCCAGTTCGAGGAAGGCATAGCGGCAGGCGCGGATTTTCTGCAGGAAATCCTCATGCGGAACGGTGACCTTGCCGTCCTGGTGGCCGCACTGCTTTTCGTCCGAAACCTGGTTTTCGATCTGCAGCGCGCAGGCACCTGCCTCGATCATCTTCCGGGCGAGCAGATAGGTCGCCTCGGCATTGCCGAAACCGGCGTCGATATCGGCGATGATCGGAACGACATGGGTTTCGAAATTCTCGATCTTGTTCAGCAATTCGGCTTCTGCAGCGGCATTGCCGGCTTCGCGGGCCTTGTCGAGATCGCGAAAGAGCAGGTTCAACTCGCGGCTGTCGGCCTGACGCAGGAAGGTGTAAAGTTCCTCGATCAGCGCCGGAACGCTGGTCTTTTCGTGCATCGACTGATCGGGCAGAGGGCCGAAATCGCTGCGCAACGCGGCGATCATCCAGCCGGAGAGGTAAAGATAGCGCTTCTTGGTGGTGCCGAAATGCTTCTTGACCGAAATCATCTTCTGCTGCGCGATGAAACCGTGCCAGCAGCCCAGCGACTGGGTATATTGTGCAGGATCGGCATCATAGGCAGCCATATCGTCGCGCATGATCTTTGCGGTGTAGCGGGCGATGTCGAGGCCGGTCTGGAACCGGTTTTGCAGGCGCATGCGGGCGACGGCTTCGGGGCTGATCGAATCCCAGGTTCCGTTTTGCGCTCCGATGAGCTGGCCTGCTGCTGCGATTTCCTGGCTATAGGTCATTGTGACAAATCCTTAATGGGGAGATGGTGGTATGCCGATGTCTTAGCCTTGCAAGCGCGCTTACAGGGAGTCGGAATTGTCAAAAATGTTGTAGGTGCGTCGCACAAAATGGTAATTGGCTTGTCATTTTGTAAATAAATTGACATATTCCGCATCCATGACCGAGCAGAAGCTTTTCGCAGGCCACGCCGTGCGCCGCATCCGCCGGGCCAATGGCCTGACCCAGACCGCGATGGCCGAGGCGCTGGCGGTTTCGCCCAGCTACCTCAACCTGATCGAGCGCAACCAGCGGCCGTTGACCGCCGCGATCCTGCTGCGGCTGGCCGAGCGCTTCGATTTCGATGCGCGCAGCCTGACCGGCGCGACCCCGGGTGGCGGGGTGGAGGCGATCCGGCGGCGGCTCGCCGATCCGCTATTCGCCGATCTCAACCTCGACCGGCTCCAGATAGAGGACTGGATCGCCGCTGCCCCCGATGCCGCCGAGGCATTTGCCCGTGCCTTTGATCGGCTGTCGGGCACCGGCCCGGCGCAGGAAGCCGACGCCATCGCTGCCGTGCGCGCCGAGATCGAGCGCTGGCGCAACCATTTCGCCGATCTCGACGCACAGGCAGAGGCGCTGGCGGACGAGTTGCGGTTGGCCACCGCCGACCTCTACGGAGCAATGGCCGAGCGGCTGCGCGTCAAGCACCAGCTTTCGATCCGTGTCCTGCCGGTTGACGTGCTGCCCGACAGGCTCCGGCGGCTCGATCTGCATGCGCGCCAGTTGCAGCTGTCCGAACTGCTCGATCCCGCCAGCCGCACTTTCGCCGCCGCGGCCGAACTGGCCACGCTGGAGGCGCGGGCGGAGATTGACGGCCTTGTCAAAGGCGCGAACTTTGCCGAACGCGCGAGCGAGCGTTTCTATCGCCGCCACCTGACCAGCTATTTCGCCGCCGCGTTGATGATGCCCTATGCCCGCTTCCTGCGCGCCTGCGAGGGGACGGGCTATGACATCGAGCTGCTGCAGCGGCGTTTCGGCGCGGGGTTTGAGCAGGTCGCGCACCGGCTGACCACGTTGCAGCGCGTCGGCGCACGGGGGCTGCCCTTCTTCATGCTGCGCATCGACCGGGCAGGTCAGAGCAGCAAGCGCTATGCCGGGGCAAGCGCATCGCCGCTTGTCGAAACCGACGCACGCTGCCCGTTATGGCGGCTGCATAGGGCCTTTGACCGCCCCGGCCAGCTGGTAAGGGATCTGGTCCAGATTGAGGATGGCGGCCGCTGGTTCACGCTGGCGCGCACGGTACAGCCACAGGCGGGCAGGGAAGGCGGCATCCGCGCCGAATTTGCCGTCGGCCTCGGCCTCGACGCGCAACTGGCCGCCCCGCTTGCCGCCGCGCGCGGCATTGACCTGATGAATGGCGAAGCCACCCCCATCGGTCTTGGTTGCCGGGCCTGCACCCGCCCCGATTGCCCGCAACGCAGCGCCCCGCCCGCAGGCAGGGTGCTGGTGTTCAACGAACGCGAACGCGGGCTGACCCCCTTTGTCTGGGCCGGGGAGTGAGGCTCCAGCCAGCTTCGCCGCTTGCAGCTGCGATCACGCGCTACGCGCCGCTATAGATTGTAGCGCAGCACCAATAGCGTCGAAAGCGTGATGACCATCAATATCACCAGCGGCACCCCCGTCCGGATATAGTCGCGGAACTGGTAATCGCCCTCTGACATGATCATCATATTGGTCTGATAGGCGACCGGTGTTGCATAGCACAGGTTGCAGCCGAACAGGACGGCAAGCACCAAGGGCTCGGCAGGCAGACCCAGCTTGCTGGCAAGGCTGAAGGCTATCGGCGTGCCAACCGCCGCCGCGGTCGCGTTGGAGGCAAAGTTGGTCAGCACGGTTACGAAAAGCATGATGGCGGCCAGCACGCCCGCAGCGGGCAGGAATTGCATCGCCGATGCCAATAATCCGCCGATCCATTCCGCCGCACCGCTGACCAGCACCAGTTTGCCCAGCGCGATCGAAGCCGCGACCAGCACGATAACCTTTGCCGAAAGGGCACGGCCGACACGATCGAATTTGACGCAGCCGGTCACGAACATGAGGACCGCGCCGCCCAGTGCCGAAATGGCGATCGGCATGAGGCCGAAACTGGCCAGCCCGACCGCGCCGATCATGATTGCAATGGCAAGAATGGCCTTGTTCGACCGTGGCATTTCCCTTCCGCCTTCAAGGATCAGAAGGCCATCGCGCCGGGCAAAGTCCTGCGCATTGGGTGCCGTCGCCAGGACAAGCAGCACATCGCCTTCGCGCAGAGGTGCCTCTGCAGTCGCTTCGCGCGTGTCCTGCAGGATGCCCCGGGCCTGATGCACACCAAGCACCGCGATCCCTTCTACCCCCGCAGTCTGCAGGGTCAGGCCGATCAGCCGCGAGTCAGGGGCGATTGTCATCTCGATCTGAACAAGGTCGTCGCCGGTCTGGTCTGCCTCCTGCCGCAAGCGCGATATCAGCCAGGCCGGTGCCAGCGTCGCGCCGAACTTTCGCGCCGCTTCTTCCAGCGAATCCTGCTGGCCGGAGAGATTGAGCCGCGAATTCTGCTGTATCGTCCCGACGGGGTCGGAATCGAAGCGGACATCTGAAGGCAGCATCGCCGCAACCTGTGCCTGATCCTTGCCAATCAACGCCGATTCCTGCGCCAGCCTGAATGTCGCGCAATAGCGCCGCTGTTCATGTGCAACGGCGCGCGAATTGTCGGGCAGCATCCGGGGCATTACCAGCCATATATAAGGCATGGCGACCAGCGCGGCGACGAGCACGATTTCGGTATAGTAAAAGACGCTGATCGGTTTCATGCCGAGATCGGTGGCAATCGACACCACCAGCAGGTTGGTCGATGTGCCGATCGTGGTCGCCATTCCGCCGATCAGGATTGCGGAGTTGACCGGGATCAGCGTCTTGGACGCGGGCATCCCGCCCTTGCGCGCGAGTTGCACCAATATCGGCAGCAGCAGCACCAGCACGGGCGTGTCGTTGATGATCATGCTGGCAAGAAATGCGATCAGTAAGGTGACAAGCAGTCCGAGTTGCGCATTGACCTGCCACACCAGATTGAGCGCGCGGGCGGCCGGATCGAGCGCGCCCGTCACCACCAGGCCACGTCCCAGGACCATCAGCGCGCAAATCGTAATCAGCGCGGGGTGGCCAAAGCCGCCAAAGGCCAGGCTCAGCCCGTCACTCGGCCCGGTTCCGGCTAGCGGAAAGAAATAGAGCCCAAGGGCGATGACGCCGATCGTCAGCAGCGAGATGATTTCGACCTTCGCCCTGCCGCTCGCAAACCCCCAGAACATCGCGATCGCGAGGAGAATGGAGGCAATGGCGTGGAAAGTTGGGAATGCCGACATGGCTATGGCTTAAACCATGCGACGTGCGTTCGCCACCGCAGATCGCCTTGTTGTTCAGGCGGTCGTGCGGGGATCGCGCTCAGGATCCGTCAAAGACGTAGCCCATGGCGCGCACGGTGCGCAGCATGTCGGGCACACCTTGCGCCTTGAGTGCACGGCGCAGACGGCCGACCCAGACATCGACCGTTCGTTCGTCGATGCCGGCATCGTCCTTGCCCAATATCCCGATAAGGCTTGCCCGCGAAAAGACCCTGTCCGGATTGCCCATGAAATGGGCCAGCAGATGAAACTCGTTCGGGGCAAGCGATATCCGTTTGTCGCGGTGGCGCACCCGCATCGCCCCCAGATCGACCTGCAAGTCGCTTGATCGGAGCGTGACCGAAGGGGCCGGTTTCGCTTTCGACCGGCGGTAGCGTTGCAGCCTGACCGCCAGCCTGTCGACATTGGCGGGCCCCAGCAAATAATCGTCCGCGCCACTCAGCAGGGCGCGCGTTTTCAACTCGCTGTCATCATTGTCCAGCATCATCGTGATATGCGCGAAGCGCGTAGCCGGGGTTTCGCGCAGCCGACGACACATTTCGATCCCGGACATATCGGGCAGCAACCAGTCAACGAAACACCAATAATGCACATCTTCGATCAGCGACGGCAGATCATTGTGGCATCCGACCACTTCGATATCATCGATGCGCACTCTCAGTTGCGCCAATATCGACGGATCGCCTGACGCGAACAGAACGGCTTGTTTGCGAGCCATGGTCTTGAATCCTGTTGCCCTCATCCACTTCACCATGCGGCACCGGAATGACAGATTCGTGACGATTGCGGGGTTGTAACAAAAGCGCCTTCATATCGTCGCAGTTCGGACATGGCACCGACGCGCAACTGCAATCACCGGTCCTTAGGGGCGGTCGCGCAACAGGGGTGCCAAGCGAATCGAAAGCTTCGCTGGCTCCCTGGAAACCGACCATCAAGCCCCAGGGGGATCTATAATGTTGAAGTCCGTGTCGCGCTTTTCCGTATCGCTGGCCGCGATCGCCATTGCCCAGAGCGGAAGTTCCGCAATGGCCGCCGAAGAGCTGGCAGCCGGAGAAGAAGCTGTCGCCAGCCCAGCCGAAGCCGCACCGGCGGACGAGGGGCAGCCAGGCCTGATCGATATTGTCGTCACCGCGACAAGGCGCGAGTCCAATTTGCAGGACACCCCGATTTCGATGGCGGTGATGGGCGAGGAAGACCTCAAGAAACGTCAGGTGCAGAGCCTGCTGGACCTCGCCGATGGTGCCATCCCGTCGTTGCGCGTTGCCACCTTTGAATCGCGCCAGACCGCACTGACCGTCGGCATGCGCGGCATTGTGCCCGGCGACGCCAACCAGCCGGCGCGCGAGCAGGGCGTCGGCATCTATCTTGACGGTGTTTATCTGGGCCGCCAGCATGGCCTGAACGCGGCTTTCCTGGATGTCGAACGGGTCGAGGTGCTCAAAGGGCCGCAGGGCACGCTGTTCGGGCGCAATACAGAGGGTGGCGCCGTCAATCTGGTGCTGCGCGCACCGACAGGCGAATTTGGTGGAAAGGCGGTTGCCGGGGTTGGCAATTTCGGTTCCTATAACGGCCAGCTCCGCTTGAACCTTCCTGAATTTTCCGGATTTTCGATCAAGATCGACGGCGGCATCCAGCATCAGAACGCGACGACGAAAAACCCGATGGCCGGGCAAAAAGGATGGAACTATTTCCACCGCTATGGCGGGCGCGTGGCGGTACGCTGGCAGCCGGTTGACAGCATCACGGCCGATCTCGCCGTCGATGGCGGCCGCGACGAAAATACCGCATTTCTCAGCCAGCTGATCAACTTCAATCCGACCGGTCGTCCGGTTGCGACCGTCGCGCAGATTGCCGCGAACGGCAACCGCCTGCCGTCCGGCTTTATCGCGCCGCTTCCGCCGGTCGTGGCGGTGCAGCCTGATCGCGCGAAGGTTGCCTCCATCGGCGTTCCGCAGCAACCGAGCGTGGGCAAGACATTTGGTGCGCACGGCACGCTGCGTTGGGATGTTGACGACGATCTGCAGGTCAAGTCGACAACCGCGTGGCGCACCGTCAGCGATCGGCAATTTGACAATTCGGGTCTTGCCAACCGCACGCCGACCTTCCTGCCCAATGGCACGTTCAGTCGCTACAGCCTTGCACAACTCGACCAGCGCCAGTTCAGCCAGGAAATCCAGGCAGTCGGCAAGTTTGACAACCTCGATTACGCGTTCGGTTTCTATTATTTCAACGAGCGCGCCGAGGATGCGGCGCGCACCCCGAACACCAACCGCTGGAACGCGGACGGCACCGGCTATTCCATTGTCGATCCGCTGACCTATCCGCTGTCGCCCACGGCGCGCGCCAGCGTCGCCTTTGCGAAAAGCTACGCGGTCTATGGACAGGGAACCTATACGCCGGGATTTGCCGACACGCTGCACCTGACGGTGGGCGGGCGCATCACCCGCGACAAGAAATCCGGTCGCCTGTTCACCGTGAACGGCGCGGCAACCAACTTCACTTTCCACCAGAGCAACAAGCGGTTCGACCCGCTGGTAACGCTGGCATGGGATGCAAGCGACGATATCAACCTCTACGCCAAATTTGCCACCGGCTATCGTGCGGGTGGGGCCAGTTCGCGTTCGTTGAACTATCGCTCCTTCGGGCCCGAAGAAGTGAAATCCTATGAAATCGGGGCCAAGACCGAGCTGCTTGATCGCAAGGTGCGCTTCAATATCGCCGCCTATATGATGGACCGCACGGACAGCCAGGTCGATTTCAACTTCTTTATCCCGCAACCCAATGGCACCGTGCGCAACACGCTGGAAACGGTGAATGCCGAAGGCGTCACCCGAATCCGCGGCATTGAGGCGGACCTGACCGTCCGTCCGGTAGATGGCCTTTCGGCGGGGCTATCCTATGCCTATACCTACACCAGAATTCCGCCTGCGCGGAACACGGTTCAGGAACAGTTGAACGCATTGCAGACCCCGCCGGTGACAACGCCTGTGTTCCAGGACGTGTATATTGTCTACACGCCGAAGCATGCCCTGTCGGGTTCGATCGACTATGAATTTCCGGTAGGCGGCGCAGGCGCGATGGTGCAACTTCACCTTGACGGCAACTATAGCTCCCCCGCCTTCACCTTCGACAATGAGGATGTGAAGAACGAAAAGAGCTTCATCGCCAACGGTCGCCTTTCGCTCGCCGAAATTCCGGTTTCAGATAATGGACAGGCGGTCGCGGTGTCGCTCTGGGCGCGCAACCTGTTCAATGAATCGCACATCTATCGCCGGTCGAATGCCAACCGGCTGGTGCTGGGCGATTATGCGAACTTCAATCCGCCCCGGACATTTGGGGCAGAGGTGACCGTCAACTTCTAGTGACTGCGCAACGGGGAACGGGGCGCCGCAATGACGCGGGCCCCGTTTCAGTTGCTCAACTTCTTCACATCCTGGCTGTGCCCGCGCGGCAGGATCAGTACGTCGTCACCATGTGCGACGACGATCAGGTCGTGCGCGCCGATCAGGTTGATGCGCAGGCGATCGCTACGCACCAGATTGTCGTGGCTGTCGATCAGGCGCGCGTCGCCCTGAATGCTATTTCCGGCGGCGTCGTGCGGGCTGACCTCGTACAGGCTGTCCCAGCTGCCGACATCGGACCAGCCCATGCCGACCGGGGCGACTGCCACCCTGTCGGCCTTTTCCATCACCGCATAATCGATGCTGTCGGCGGGGGAGGCGGCGAAGGCCGATGCGTCGGGGCGGATGGTCGCGCCGCTTGTTTCGGCTTTTGCCATCGCCGATTGCGCCGCATGCAAAATATCCGGCGCCAGGCTTGCCAGTGCGCCCAGATAGACATCGGCGCGGAACAGGAAAATGCCGCCGTTCCAGGCATGGTTTCCGGCGTCGATCATCGCCTGAGCGGTTGCGGCGTCGGGCTTTTCGACAAAGCGTTCGACGCGCGATACCGATGCCGCCAGCTCCGCGCCGATGCGGATATAGCCAAAGCCGGTTTCCGGCGCGGTCGGCTCAATTCCAAAGGTGACGAGCCAGCCTTGTTCGACCAGCGGCAGAGCGGCCATGATCGCGGCGTGAAAGGCGGGCACGTCGGCGATCAGATGGTCGCTCGGCATTACCAGCATTGGCGCCTTGACGTCATCGACTGCGAGCGCCGCCAGCGCGATTGCAGGCGCGGTGTTGCGTGCGCAGGGTTCGAGGATCACCCTGGCGTCGGCGATACCCGCCTCTTGCGCCTGTGCCGCGATAAGCGCTGCGTGCGCGCCATTGCCGACCACCAGCGGCGGGGTGAAGAAATCGCGGTCCATCACCCGCGCCAATGTCATCTGGAACATCGTCGCGTCGCCCGCCAGTTTCAGAAACTGTTTGGGGCATTCGGGGGTCGACATTGGCCACAGCCGCGTGCCGCCGCCGCCCGAGAGAATGACTGGGGTGATTTTCATGCACCATTCCTATTGGAGTAAGCCCGGGGCCGCAATCCTGCATTGTCGGCAACGGGAACAATCTCTCATGGTATAAAATGATGTAAAATTCGGCGCTTATGCGATGAGTGTAAAATTAATCGACACTTTACCTTTGGCCTATAAAGAGGTGCGACCTAACCGGTCGCGGATGAAACATGATAAGGCTGTTCAAGCATTATGTGCCCTATGCAGTGCTTTTTCTGGCGCTGGTCGACCTGTGTCTGCTGGTCGCCGCAGCCGAGACTGCCTGGGTTATCCGCGCAAACCAGATCGGCATGCACGTTGACTATATCGTCAACCGCATCTGGCCGCTGCTGACATTTTCCGCGTCGGTGCAACTCGCCGCCATGGCGGTCGGGGTCTATAGCGCGGAGGCGCTGCAATCGCTGCGCTTTGCCATAGCCCGGTTGCTGGTCGCGGTTTCGCTGGGTGTGATCTTCATGGCGATCATGGCATTTGCCTTGCCGGGCATGACGCTGTGGCGCTCCAATTCATTATACGCGATGATGCTTGCCTTTGCCTATCTGGCGCTCAACCGCATGCTGCTGGGCAATCTGGTCGGCGGGCAAAGCTTCAAACGCCGGTTGCTCGTTCTGGGCGCGGGAAAGCGGGCACAAAGGATCAAGGATCTGGAGGCGAAAAGGGGATCGGGCTTTGTTGTGGTCGGCTTCATCGCGATGACCGAGGGCAAGCGCGTCATCCCAGAGGCGATCAGCCGCGACGCGATTTACAATCTTGCGGATTTTGTCGTGAAACTTGGGGCAAGCGAGGTGGTGCTGGCGCTGGAGGAGCGGCGCAATGCATTGCCGTTGCAGGATCTGTTGCGGATCAAGACCACCGGTGTGCATGTCAACGATATTTCCAGCTTTCTCGAGCGTGAAACCGGCCGGGTCGATCTCGACAGCGTCAATCCCAGCTGGCTGATCTTTTCGGACGGCTTTTCGTCGGGGCGTCGGCTGTCGGGGATCGCCAAGCGGCTGTTCGACATTGTCGCCAGTTCCATCCTGCTCTTGATTACAGTGCCGGTGATCCTGCTCTTCGCCTTGCTGGTAAAGCTCGAAAGCCGGGGGCCTGCCTTTTATCGCCAGCAGCGCGTCGGTCGCTATGGCGAAACCTTTGACCTGTTCAAGCTGCGTTCGATGCGCGCCGACGCAGAGGCCGACGGCAAGGCGATCTGGGCGGCGAAGAATGATGATCGGGTGACGCGCGTCGGCAAGTTCATCCGCATGGTGCGAATTGACGAACTGCCGCAGACATGGTGCGTTCTCAAGGGCGATATGAGCTTTGTCGGCCCCCGGCCCGAACGTCCGGAATTTGTCGCCGATCTCGAAAAGCAACTGCCCTATTTCGCAGAGCGCCATATGGTAAAGCCGGGCATTACGGGCTGGGCACAGGTCAATTTCCCATACGGCGCGTCGATCGACGATGCGCGGCAAAAGCTGGAATATGATCTATATTACGCCAAGAATTACACACCCTTTCTCGATCTGCTGATCCTGTTGCAGACGATCCGGGTCGTGCTGTGGCCTGACGGAGCGCGCTGACATGGGCGGCGCACTCGCACTTACCGGCTTCTGGGGCCACGCCGCCGCGGGCTTCCTTTATGCCGCGCTCGCAATCTGGGTGTTCCAGCAATATGGCGTGCGCACACGCCAGCAGATCGCGCTGATTGCCGCATTGTCGCTGACCGCCTTATGGGGGATTGCGACTGTGGCCGATGGCCCCGCATCGATGCTGGCCTCGTTCAGCGAGACGCTGCGCAATGTCGGCTGGCTGGGCTTTCTCTATGCGCTGCTGCATTCGGGCGAGAGCCACAAGCATCCCCGGACGATAACGATGCTGTACGGCGCGTTGCTGATGGTCCTGATCCTGCAGCCAGTCATCGATATCGCGATCCTGAATTTCGTGCGCGATGCAGGCGCTGCGGCCGACATATCCACCCGAACCGTGCAGCTGTTGCGGATGCTGTTTGCGATTGGTGCCATCGTGCTCGTGCATAATCTGTACACGGTATCGGCACCGGAGGCGCGCTGGGGCATCAGCCTGCCGATGGCGGCTCTGGCGGCGACCTGGACTTACGATCTCAACCTGAACACCATCGGCTATCTGACCGACAAATGGCCGACGGAACTGGTCGCCATGCGCGGTGTCGCCATGACCCTGCTGGTTCCGGTGTTCGCGATGGCTACGCGGCGCAACAGCGAATGGCGCATCCGCCTTTCCCGCTCTGTGACTTTCCGGTCGGTATCGCTGCTGGCGATCGGGGCCTATCTGTTCGGGATGCTGCTGCTGGCAACGGCGCTGCAGCTTGTCGGCGGAACCTATGTCCGCATGGCCCAGATCACGCTGATTTTCGGCATGTCGCTGGCGGCGATGCTTGTCGTGCCGTCGGGGCGGTTTCGCGCCTGGCTGAATGTCGTCATCGCCAAGAATTTTTTCCAGCATCGGTACGATTACCGCGCGGAGTGGATGCGCTTCGCCGAAACCATCGGCTTTCCCAATCAGGGGGCACCGTTTCACGAACGCGTCGTCAAATCGCTGGCCGATATTTTTGATTCGCCTGCCGGTCTGCTGTTGACGCGCGACAGCGAATCCCGCTTGGTGCTGCAGGCACGCTGGAACTGGCCGACCGCCGATGTCCCGACCTATGCCGGAAATTCGCACACGGTTCCGTTCTTCGAACGGTCGAGCCGCATATTGCTGATGGAATCGGTGCGCGACGGATCGGACGACAATGTCGACCATCAGGCCATTCCGCAATGGCTGTACGACGAAGCGCGCGCCTGGGCCGTAGTTCCGCTGGTGCACTTCGGCCGTCTGGCGGGAATAGCCGTGCTTGCTACGCCGCCTGTGAAGCGCGGGCTGGATTGGGAAGATCTGGACATGATGCGCGTCGTCGGCCGACAGTTGGCGAGCTATCTGGCCGAAGCGAGCAGCCAGGAAGCGCTGACCGAAAGTCGCCAGTTCGAACAGTTCAACCGCCGCTTCGCCTTTGTGATGCACGACATCAAGAATCTTGTCAGCCAGTTGAGCATCCTTGCCCGCAATGCCGAAAAGCATGCGAGCAAGCCGGAGTTCCAGGCCGATATGATCGAGACGCTGAAAAGTTCGGTCGGAAAGATGAATGACCTGCTGGTCCGCCTGTCGCAGCACAGCCAGACACGGCATGCCGCGATCGAGCCGATGGATGTCGAAAAGACGATCGCCGCCGTGGTGCATGCCAAGCGCCTGATCTATCCGATCGAAACCGATTTTTCGCCGGGGCTGTTCGCACTGGCCGACGCCGGAAGGGTGGAAACGATCCTCAACCATCTGGTGCAAAACGCCATCGACGCGACCGAAGACGGATCACCCATCCGTATTTCCGCCTCGCGGCAGGATGATTGGGCGGCGATCCGCGTGTCTGATCGGGGTTGCGGGATGAGCGAGGCGTTTGTCGCCAACCAGCTTTTCAAACCTTTTGACTCCACCAAGGAAGGTGGTTTCGGCATTGGCGCCTATGAAGCGCGGACCCTTGCCCAATCGCTTGGCGGACAGCTGCATGTCGACAGCCGCCCGGCGAAAGGCACGCGGATGACGCTTCTGTTGCCCATATCGGAAAAGCCGGAACTGACCGACGGATTGAACGAGGCGGCATGAACATGGAACCGAAGAAGCAGAAGCTGTTGATTGTCGAAGATGATCTGGGGCTGCAACGCCAGCTGAAATGGTCGTACGAAGATTTTGACGTGCTGTGCGCGGCCAATCGGGCAGAGGCGCTTGCGCTGTTGCGGTCCGAAGAGCCTGAGGTGGTCACGCTCGACCTGGGGCTGCCGCCCGATCCGGACGGCGTGACGGAAGGCTTTGCCACGCTCGATGAAATGCTGCGGTTGAAGCCCGACACGAAAGTCATTGTGGCATCGGGGCATAATGCCAAGGAAAGCGCGTTGCGGGCAATTTCTGCGGGCGCCTGGGATTTTTACCAGAAACCCGTCGATATTGACGAATTGCACCTGATCGTGAAGCGGGCCTTCCATGTGCGCGAGCTGGAAGTGCAGAACCGGAAAATGCAGACGCCTGACAGCGAGGGTGAAACGCTGTTCGGCACGATGGTTACGGCTTCGCCTGAAATGCTGAAGGCCGCGCGCACGATCGAGCGTGTCGCCAATACAAATGTCTCGGTGATGCTGCTCGGGGCCAGCGGAACGGGTAAGGAATTGCTGGCCCGCGGGTTGCACGATGCCAGCGATCGCCGCCACAAGCCCTTTGTCGCCATCAATTGCGGCGCCATCCCCGAAAACCTGCTTGAATCCGAACTGTTCGGTTATGAAAGGGCGCATTTACCGGCGCGATCAAGACCACCGAAGGCAAGGTCGAATTGGCCAATGGCGGCACGCTCTTTCTCGATGAAGTGGGCGACATTCCGCTGCCCCTGCAGGTAAAGCTGCTGCGTTTCCTGCAGGAACGCGTTGTCGAACGCATCGGTGGACGCAAGCCGATTGCCGTCGACGTCAGGATAGTCTGTGCTACACATCGCGATCTGAACCAGATGATCACCGACAAGACCTTCCGTGACGATCTCTATTACCGGCTGGCCGAGGTTCCGGTCCACATTCCGCAATTGTCCGAGCGCAGCGGCGATGCGGTTCTGCTGGCGAAACATTTTCTGAGCCGCTTTTCCCGCGAAATGAACCCGTCGATAAAGGGGTTTGCATCGAGCGCGTTGACCGCGATCGATCAATGGGGCTGGCCGGGTAATGTGCGCGAGCTGGAAAACCGCGTGAAGCGGGCTGTCATTATGGCCGAAACCAAATTCGTCACCGTCGACGATCTGCAGTTCGACATTGTCGACGAAGAGGACCGGTTGCTGAACCTGAAGGCAGCGCGCGAAGCGGCGGATCGAAAGGCAATCGGCCGGGCAATTGCGCGTACCGATGGCAATATTTCCAACGCAGCGAAGTTGCTCGGCATCAGTCGACCCACGCTCTACGATCTGCTCAAGCAATATGAGATGCATGTCTGATGCGCGGGCGATGGCGCTTGCTCGTTGCCGCGCCGATATTGATGGCGGCGATGCTGGCAGCACAGCCGGGGTCGACCAGCGCCATGCGAAACCGGCCATCCGAAGAGGCCGTCGAGGCGGTCGACAGCGCGAAAGCCTATATTGCGCGCCATGATCTGCGTTCGGCGCGTGTCGAACTGCTGAACGCCGGTAAACTTGCCCCCGATTGGCCGGAGGTCAGGTTGCTGCTGGCCGACGTTGCGCTCGGGCTGTTCGATCCGGTGACGGCGCAGGAACAGCTTCAGAAGGCGGCAGAGCTGGGGGTGGAGCGGCGACGCTATGTTCATCTGCTTGCACATGCGCAATGGATGGATGGTGCGCCGCAAAAGGCCATCGACACGCTGACCGAAGGTGACGTTGCGGCCGGGAATCTGCCCTATGCCTATCGGATATTGGGGCGCGCGCAGATGGATGTCAGCGATACCGTCGCCGCAGGCGAGAGCTTTGACAAAGGGCTGGCGATCGCGCCGAATGACAGTCTGTTATGGACCGAGACAGCGCGATTGCGGCTGGTGGTGGCGAACCGGGGCGGTGCCTTTGATGCGCTTGACCGCGCGATTGCCATCGATCCGCAAAATATCCGCGCACTTGAATTGAAAGGTCGACTGATCCGGGACCGGTTCGGCATGGTTGCGGCTTTGCCCTGGTTTGAACGGGGGCTCCAGATCGACCCGAACGATGTGCCGCTGCTGGAGGAATATGGGGCCACATTGGGCGAGGCGGGGCGCTATACCGATATGCTCGCCCAGGCGCGCAAGATACTGCAACTCGACACAAAGAACGCGAAGGCATTTTTCATGCAGGCGGTCATCGCCGCGCGGGCCGGACAGTTCGGGCTGGCCCGCAGGCTGAGCGAACGTGTCGGTGGCGCATTTGGCGAGCTTCCGGCGCCACAGATGTTGCGCGCGGTATGCGACTATGAATTGGGCAATCCAAACCAGGCGGTCGAAATTCTGCAGCGGCTGAACGCGCAAAATCCGCGAAATGAATCGATCGCGGTCTTGCTCGCGCGCACGCTTTACAAGACCGGCGATCAGGCGACGGCCTGGCAGGTTGTTGCGCCGCTGGCCATGCGCTCCGACAGCGGCACCTATGTGCAGCGACTGGCCGCGCGCATATTGGAGGCGCAGAATGACCGGGAAGGGGCCGCACAGTTTCTGGACAGGGCGGCATTCGCCAATGCACATGCAGGTGCGGTCGTGACCGCGCCGATGGCGGGCGCGCAGAACAATGTGCCGCAGATCGCGGCGATGCTAGCGGACAACCGGATTGGCGAAGCCGGCAATGCTGCCGCGGCGCTGCTGACAGGCAATCAGGGTGTCGCGCAAGCACAGCTGATTGCGGGTGATGTCGAATGGGCAGGGGGAAATATCCCGGCGGCGCTGCAGGCCTATGAACGCGCACGCGCGCTCCATTTCACCCGGGCGGTGCTGCTTCGCCTGGTCAATGCCTATCGCGCCAGCGGAAATGCCGAAGGCGCAAGCGAAGCCTTGGCGGCCTATGTCGCCTATAATCCTGCCGACAATGTTTCCGCCCGGCTGATGGGTTTTGACCTGATGGACCGGCGCCAATGGGCGGCCGCATTGCCGTGGCTCTTGCTCGTCCGATCGCGGACAGGCCTGAACGACAGCGCGCTCAACGCCAATATTGCGCGGGTGCTATCGGAAATGGGGCGGCATGACGATGCGGTGCACATGGCGCGGCTTGCCTATCGCGCCGATCCGGCAAGCCTGATGACAACGCGAACCTATGGCAATGTGCTGTTGAAGGCGAAAAGGGACATGCGTTCGGCGCGGGCATTGCTGCGAAAGGCCAGCAAGCTGGCACCGCTTGATGCGGCAATCGGCAGGGAATATCGTGCGGCGCTCGCCGCCACCGGCTAAACCGTTTCGGCGAGTTCCGACAGAGCTATTCCGGCACGACGCATCTGATCACGCACTTCGGGCCAGACATGTTTGAGGAAATGGTCACGCTCGGTGGTGCGCAGGCGGGCCACCGCTCCCCGCGCAACGAACAGACCGACACCCCGTTTGACATCGACCAGTCCGTTATCCTGAAACAGTTGATAGGCCTTCGCCACGGTCAGCGGATTGGCCCCCTGCTGCGCCGCAAAAGCCCGAACCGAGGGGAGCATGTCACCTTCCGAAAAACGCCCGTCGAGGATGGCAGCCG
>JADLBY010000209.1 GCA_020847445.1 Sphingomonadaceae bacterium
ATCGCGGTGAGTTCGCTGTCCTGCCAGAGCGGATCGATCTCGGTGATATAACGGATATCGATCGAGCCTGTTTCGAGGCACAGGAAATCTGCGACAAGCTCCATCCAGTAGATGAGCGGATAGGCGTACCAATGAATATGCCATTGCGAGTTGTGTTGGGTCGCACCGCCCACTGCCGATGGCCCGGCCATCGTCTTGAAACCAATGTCGAAACCGGGATCGAGCTTCATCCCGCCCAGATTGACAAAGCACCAGGGCTTCATCGACACATCGGCGAGCCGAACCGGTTCCCAGAAACCCATCGCGATCCCGGGTCTTATGCCGCAGAGACAGACAGGAAGGTCGGGATTGTCAGGATCGGGCCGGTTCGATGGCCATATCTTCAATGCGCCCACTGAAATCGGGAACAGGCACGACCAACAGATGTCGGTGATCGGGTTGACGAATTTGCCCGTGCAACGCCCGGGGCCCGCATCGGCCGATACGGGCGTCGCAGACAGAGCGAACAGGCTAGATGCCAGGAGAGTAAGGCTCAGCTTTTTGAACCAGCGGGTCATGACGACGGGCTCTTGTTTGTGGGGAGGGGCCATTCGGTAATGCGCAGCGCGCGCCCGTCCTGCTCGACCGTTGCAGGGGTCGACTTTATCCCGAAATGCGCGACAAGCTTACCGCCCTGGTCGAAATAGAAGCGGCGTTGTCGTTGGCGCATCAGTTCCAGCGGCGCACCGCGCACAAGGATCAGCTTTACCGCATCGGGTTTGAAGCGCGCCGTCGCCCACGCAAGTTCGGCCGGGTTGTCGCCATTGAGGAACAGGAGGGGCGTACGCAGCGGGACCGTATCCAATGGATTGACACGCGTGCCAGCTGCCATGATCACGCGCTTCTTGTCGTCCACGATATCGCGTTCGACGGCGATCGTCGGATCGAAGCGCCACACCCGCATTTTCTGGGCCAGACCTATGCCCGCAACCGGTTCTGGCCGGTTGACCCGCGCGATTGTCCGGCGCTTCAGCTCCTGGTTGAGCCGCGCGGTTTCGCCGCTCGCTTCGAGTTGCCCCAGCCTGGTGCGGATCGCCTGCAGCAAATCTGCCTCGATGACCCGATAGACCGTTCCCTGCTGACCATAGTCACGGGCCATTGCGGGCGCGCAGATGAGCGCGGCTAGGGGCAAAAGCACATATCTCACAATATCGCCCTCCCGGTGCCGAGGACGCGGTTCCGGCAGATCCAGCCAATCGCGGCATAACGGCTGTCAAAGCCATCCTTGTGGGCGGTGGCGACAAAATAGCAGCCGTGCGGGATTTTACCCGTAGGCCCAAGCGCCAATTTCTCGCCCTTGCGGCTATGGGTTTTGGCGCGCGCGGCAAAGCGGCCATTGACGAAGAAATTGCGCGCCGACTCGGTGACGACATCGCCGCCGACACCCATGACCTCCTTGCCGAAGGCTTGGGGTTTGGTGCCAAAATGCGCTTTCAGCAGTGCCGAAGGTGGCGGATCGAACAATATGATGTCGCCGCGCACCGGCGTTGCACTCCGGTCGAGCCAGATCGCCCAATAGGGAAGGCTGGGCGAGGCATTGATCATCAGCGCATGGTCGCGGCCAAAGGCAGCAAGATTGCTCAAGGTGAGCGCAGCGCCGCCCAGAGCCGCCCATAGCAAAAGTCTGGTGCGCGTGCGCGGCCGTGGTTTGTCCTCAGCGTTTGTCATGGCTGCTGTCCTTGGGTGCAGGCGACGCCAGACGCCGTTCGACATCGGCGCGCACCACGCCCGTAAAATCAGGCGCGCTGCCTGCGACCACCGCTTCGGCGACGAGCACAGTGCGGCCTTCCTTTGCGAGGCTATCGACCGATAGTTCGACGGCCTTCAGATAGGCCTCGACACGGGCCTTCATCAATTCAGGCGGATTGCCGCTACGGGCTTCGGCTTCGACGAAGCTCCCCATCATCCCGGCCAGCTCGACGGTGACAATCTCGCGCTTACCGAGCCCGATGAGCTCAGTCGTGGCCCAGCTCGCCCAGAGCCCCGCAATCGCAATGGCAGCGAAATTGGCGAGGGTAACGAGCCTGTATCCTGCAAAACGGCGCTGCGGCGGCGTTGGTTCCATTGTTTCTGATATGTTCTCCATTTCATTGTTCCTTGGGCGCGAGTGCGTTCGCCACATCCGTAACGAATTTGGGGGTGCGCAGCACCGCAATGAGGGTGAGGGTCACAATCAATGCGGTCTGGATGTCGCCGACAAAAGCCATTTGGCGTGCGCTGTCGGCATCGAGGAAGCGCGTGGCCAGAAGCTCGAGCATCATGAAGAAATTGGTCAAATCGCCGCCCGAGATCGCAAGGAAGAAGAGCAGCGGCAGGCCGAGCATGATCATGAAGTTGGTCGCGGTGAAAGCGCAGCCCTTGAGGAAAATATAGCAGCCGTCAGCGAGCAACCGCATCGCCTTGCGATGGCCGTTGGCTATTCTGGGGTGCTTCGCCGCCGCGTCCTGCGCTCGGTCGATAGGGGTATTCAAGGTCAATGGCATGGGAATCAGATCCTTTCGGGAGTGTTGGAAAAATGGTCAGGAAAGGCGATACGCTCGATCGCATCGGCAAGAGCATGCCCGCGGGCGAGCTCGCCATCGATCGCGGCAATGGTTGCAGGCGAGCTTGAAAACAAGGTTGCCGAATATTGGTCGAGCACGAGGCGGCCGATGGCTTCGGTATCCGGGCCCTTGATGAAGACTTCGGAATAAGCGCTGCCAGAGCGTTTGAGGCTGCGGATCAGCGTTTCGGTCTTGTCGTCCATGTCGAGCCGTGCAGCGCGCTTGAAATCGGCAATGGTCTCGGGCTTTTGCTGGAGGATGAGCATCCAGTCGCTATTCTCGAGCGCGGCGGTGGCCCCGTCAGACTTGTAATAGTCGTTCAACGACTGGGTCGCGGTCGCGAGCGCGCCGCCATATTTGCGGCAGGTGCGCGCATAGGTCTCCACAAAATCGCCCATCGAGCCGCCCTTGAGCATGCTCCAGGCTTCATCGATTAAAAGCAATTTGCGCGTCGAGCGCGGTGTGCGTGTCATCGCCTGGCTGGTCATGAACATGATCGCGGAAAGAACGACGCTCCTTAGATCCTCGCGCGTTGCCAGATCGGACATCTCGAACACGGTAAAATCATGGGTGAGATCGAGGCTCGCTTGCCCGGCAAAAAAGGCGCCATAGCTTCCGCCCGACATATAGGGCGCGATCGAGACTGCGAGATTTTCGGCAATCGGATTGGCGGTAGCGACGAGTGCGCCGGCAATGGCATCGATCGAGCCCTGGCTGCCATGCGCGTCCCAGACCTTCATCATCGCCGCATCGATAAAGCCGCGTTCGGCGTCGGATAAAGGAACACTGTGGCGCGCCATCTGGCCGATAATCGCCTTGACCATCGCAAAGCAGTCGAGCCGGTAATCCTCGTCCTCTTGCGCGCGGGCCTGGTCGATCATTGAGAAGGGGTTGAGGCAGAAGCCTGCTGCAAGCGTGAATTCGACAAAGCGCCCGCCCTGAAGCTTCACCGAATGCTCGAAGCTGCGACCATCATCGATGACAACGACCTGCGCGCCCGAGCCGCGCAGCGCTGCACATATTTCCTGGAGCAGCACCGATTTGCCCGAGCCCGACTTGCCGCAAATCGCGACATTATGGTTGCCGGCCTCATTCTCGAAGGGCGACCAGAAAAAAGGCTGGCCCCTTCGACCAACGAACAGCAGATGCGGGAGCGGTCCGCCCAGATATTCGCCCTGCATCGGCGCGATATTGGCAGCGGTCGTTGAAAGCAAAGTCTTCATCCGCTTCAGCCTTTCCATGTCTTTGCCAAGTCCGTCGGCAAGCGTCAGCGGCATCGCTGCAATCAGCCCCTGGATTTGCAGGAAGCGCTCGTCGATGAGGTCCCAGCCTGCTGCCTTGTAGATCGACTTGATCGCGCGCTCGTTGCGGTCGGCATCGCCCAAGGGCGAGAAGGCCGTGACGCCGTAGAAGACACGCACGAGCTTGCGGCCTTCCTGCAATTCTGCCTGGACATGGCTCCATTCAGCCGATTGCTCGGCTATTCTGGGCAAGAAGCGGGCGCTCTTTGTGCCAGCAAGGCTTGTCGTGCGCATGAATTTGAATCCGGCTCGGGCGCTCGCTGCTTCCTGGTCCGGATAGACGAGGCACAGCATCGTGGCCGCAGGGCAGGGGAAGCGCAGCTTGTCGGTGAACAGGTCGCCGATCAGCCGCGCGCATTCCCACGGCGCCCAGCGCGCTGGCATATTGCGTACGCCATAATGGCGCACGTCGAACATGTCGGGGTAGACAGTGCCAATCTCGGGAACGCCTTTCGACACCCGTCCGGTTGCGCGAAAACGCTCGGTTTTAAGAAGCATGCGATCTTCAAAGATTTGGAGCTCGATATCCCCGCGCACCGCCTGGTCAGCTATCGGGTCATGCGGATTGTAGCTCAATGCATCATCCTGCGGGGCTGTGGTCGGCGAAGTCAGGTCGTCGATCAAGGCGATGAGCTGAGCAGGGGCGATTTCGGTGACGCCGAGATCGAGCGAACGCAGCATCGCCATCATGCCGTCGCGTGTCTGGGTCAGCTCCTCGATCGTGGTCTTGCTCGATGAGGGCACTCCCAGCGACAAGAACAATTGGTGATGCCTTGTGTGGAACGGCGCATCGTCGCTGCCTGAATTCCAGACCAGATCATAGAGCCGTTCGGCACGGTGTCGCGCGATTGCTTCATAGACGCCGCCCTGTTTGTAGCGCGGTGCAAACCAGGGCGCGACAATCCGGCTGATCCTGGGCGAAGCATGATGTAATATCTGGAGGCAGGAGCCTGCGGGCAGGCCTTCTGAAAAAAACTGCCCCAATATCTCGCCGGTACGCTCGTCAGCTCCGATGAGCGGGGTCACGCCAAGGATGAAGCCCTTGGACCCGCTGTTAAAATAGATACGCGAAGCCGGATCAAAGGCGCGGTAGGGCAGCCAGTCCGAGAGCATGTCGAGCAATAGCGCGCCATGCGGGGCTTCCGGGCTTTGTGCATCACCGAGCAGACCTTCAAGCATACGGTCCTTCAATTGGCGTAACGTGGCACCCATCATTGAGGCTCCTTCTTGGCCTTGGCAGCATCGATTGCACCGGCGTCGGGATAGACGAGCGGCGCTTGGTCAGGGGATCGAGGGGTCCGAACATGGAAGGGGGAGGCCATGTCGAACCCCTCGACTGCCGGTGGGGTGGCACCGGCAACAGCCTCGCGCGCCGTGGAGGGGAGAGCCAGCGGCGAGGCCAAGGGGAAAAAGGGAACGTCATCAAAGGGTGATGCGATATCGGTCTTGCGAGACTGGTCGGAGCTATCCGTTGCTGAAGGTAGCGTTCCAACAGCTGGGTCAGCTTGCGCGTCCAGCACATGGCGTGCGACGGTACGAAGCGCACTTTTGCTGACGCTGCGCTCAGGGCGGCGCAAACGCGCGGCCCATTCGGGCGGCTCTGCGACAATCCAGACCACCGCTTCCTCGCGCAACAGGCCTTCCGCATCGACATGCGCAGGGATGACCACGCGCAGGATGCGCTCGTCCGTGCGCCTGGTGTCGCCCGGCAGGGCAGCCTTGCGCACGGCTTTGGGGACGAAAGTCTCATCGTCTGAAAGGTCGGCTATGGCCTTGGCATCGATCATCCGTGCTGGCGGGCATTCGGTCGCGCTCGCCTTGGAGCCTGCGCGGCAGGCAAAGTCGCCGGCAATATTGCTGCCAAAGGTGGCGCATCCGCCAAGCAGCGGGAGGACGAGCAAAGAGAAGTACGGGAAGCGCATGGGATCAGCCTTTCGTGGGTGCCGGAGTGGCTTGGGTCAGGAAGGCCTTGAGTTCAGCTGCAGGCCTATAGCCTTCGAGCACCGCGCCATCCTCTGGCCGGACAATCACCGGCGTGCCGCCAAAGCCATATTTCCTGGCAAAGGCTTCATTGGCATCGAGCCCGTTGGTGTCGCATGGCACCGAACCTAAGAAAGACGCGCCGGCATAAGCCTTGTGGAGAGCCTCTTCCGGAACGATGGCGCACAGCACCTTCTCGGCGAGCTTGCGGCTCTCTTTACCGAAAATCGAAATCGGCCGTTCTTCGACGCGGGCGCCAATGGCCTGGAGCTCGCCCGTCAGCCGCTTGCAATAGCTGCAGGCAAAATCGGAAAAGACGATTACCTTTGGCCCAGACGACGGCCCCCAAAAAATCGCGCCCGTCGGATCGAGCCCTGCAAGCGATACATTTTTGGCGGCGCTGGGGCGTTCGGGTCCCTTTTGTTCCTTATCTGGCTCTGCCCGGGCAGCACCCGCTGCGAGCATATCGGGATTGAGGGCAAGCAGACGTGCCGCAGTCAGATCCTGACGTGCTTCCATGTCATAGATGCGGCCGATGACGAGATATTTGGCTTTTCGGTCGGTATAAAAGAGCGTCGTTTTCGAAGCGACCTCGCACAGCCCAGCAAGGCCCTTGCAGTCAATCGCATCAATCGGCGTTTTGGGAAGCCGCAGCTTGAGCGCAGCGCGCACCTTGGCGACATCGGGGCTCGGCTCGGCCTGGCTTACGAGGCTTGCAGCGCCCCATCCTGTGGCGGCTGATAGGGTAATCAAAGCAAGAGCATAGCCTGCAATCTTGAGACCAACTCTTTGCGGCTTGGGCTCGGTAATGATCATTTGGAATTCCTCACATAGACGCCATCGAGAAAGACGATATCGACCTCGATACCCGTCGGCATTTCGACCACCGGCTGATATTGCTCGGCGCGTTCGATCAGATATTTGCTAACCGTGTCGGCGGCATCGCCTGCACCCTGACCCAGACCTCCACCCAATATGTCGCTGCCTGAGAGTTTGGAGCGGCTGCCATCGGCGTTGGTCGTAACGCCTGAAAATATGCTGTTGGCGTTTGCCGAAAATCCGCGCCCGAAGCCGCTGACAATCCCTGCGAGCAGCGCCTGGGTCACAAGGCTGCCTTCGCGGCTCACCACACGTCCCCGCACGCCCGATTTACCGGCAAAGCTGATAAAGCCTTTGACCTCGGAGACAGCAACCCCGCCGCCCGGTTGATCGCAGGTCATCTTGGCAAGCTTTACATAGACCTTCTCCGAAGAGAGATCGCCGCGCGCCGCACCATTGACCACACAGCCTGTCAGCCGCGTTGTCAACAGGCGGCCATTGTGCATCACCGAACGGGCAGGGCCTGTAATCCGCAGCACGACCGGAAGTGGATCGGTTTGGCTCGCAACGCCAGCCGACGCATCAACCCCGACTATCACCTTGGCGGGTGCATAGCTGTTAGGCGGCAGATAATCGGGCGAATCCTCGATCAGCAATGCAGGTACATCGGGCCGGGCTGACTTGAGACCGCCTGCGCCCTTGTCCGTGCCAAAACTCACAAGTTTGACCTCGGCAGGCGATAACCCTGCGATGCTTGCATCGGATACCGGGCCTGCCGGACCTGCAAGCGAGCCACCCTGCCGCTGGGCATCATAGCCGCCTGCCTGCGGGCCATAAGCCGGGAGAGGCGGTGGCGGCGGGGCAGCCGCCGCTGCAGCCAGCTGGGTTTTGAGTTGGGCGTTTTCAGCCGATACCGCATCGATCGCTGCCTGTCCGTCGACGCGCATCGCCTGGTTCTCGGCTTTAAGCGCTGCCAGCTGCGCATCAATATCCTCGCGGGGCATTCCGGCTTCTTTCAGAGCCTTTTGTTCGCGGGCAATCGCATCGAGGCGGTTGCCATAGGTCGCAACAAATTCGCGCTGCGAGAGGTTGCGGTTGACGAGGCCGGTGGTATCGATGGTCTGCGCGCCGCCATCTGCGGTCGTTGCGGGATCCTCTCCGGCTCCGAACATATACCAACTGGTGCCGGCAAGAAGGACAGCTGCAATGCCTGCAAGCAGCATCTGCTGGCGCTTGGCCGTGCGTGCATTGAGCGTCGCAAGATCGGCTTTGACAGGCACTGCGCGCTCAGGTGCAGCCTTGCTTTCATTTTGCTCGTTCATGGCTGGCCTTCCGGGTTGTTGCCAACGACAAAGGCAGTTGTGCTGGCATTGGGGGCGAGGGATGGGGTAGCGATGCTGACCGCGAGCGTGTCCTTGGGAGCAATATCGCGCTCGTTGATGCTGAGCGCCTTGCGCCCGCGATTGGTGAGCCGGATGCTTTTGCCCAGAAGCGCCGCACCTCGATATTCGGCGATCAGCTGGACTTCCAATTCGCCGACGCGCGTTGGCGTGGCTGCAGTCTGCCGGATTTCAAAACCTTCGAGTATGGCATTGCTGGCCATCGCCTGGACAAGCCGGATCGGGCCGCTATCCGCCGAGGGTGTTTTCTCCCAATCGCGTGCCTCATTTTGGGCGAGCGCGGGATTGGTGATGAAGATCTGCTGCGCTTCAATCGCTTCGGCCTTGCACGCGAATTTGTAGGTATAGCCTCTCTTCGTCGTCGCAAAGAAGCTGATCGATGCAGGGGCAAAGGTCTCGGGCACCGAGATATAGATGTCGCCGCGCAGCGGTTCGTTCGTAACCGCAAAATCATTATAGGGCGTACCGCTCGAAAGCTTCGAGACGCTGGCAAACTGGTCACCGATCAGCGAAATGCGCGTCAGTTCCTGCTTTGATACCGCGCATTCGATCCGGCCATTATCGGCCACCTGCTTATATTGGTCCGCATTTGCCGGGCTCGCAGCAATCACTGCTATGGCGAAAGCAGACAGTCCAATGTTTTTGTGGGGCAACTTATTGTGCATCTGTGTTCTCCTGGGGCGTTTCATCGGTTGCAAGTTGGGCAAAGCCCGCGAGCCCCAAACGAAGGCCCTGATAGGTCCACGTGAACCGGAATTTGCGTTCGTCGCTCGCAATCACCTGCGCGCCGACAAAGGTCTTGAGCGTACCGCTGACCTCGGACGTCTGCCGCTCGGGATCGACATTCAGTTCCTTGATCACGAATGCCTGGGCGACATCCGAGCCGCGTTGCTCCTCCACAATCCGCACCAGTTCGGCTTTGAGTTCGCCATGGTGGGCAGGCGCTGCCAGTTCCAAGATTTGCGCCATCCAATAATCGAGGCTTTCGGGACTGCGATTGAGCAGCATCAGCGCGGCGTCACGCGTCACCAGTTCGAGATAGTCGGCGTTGATGCCGCTTTTCGAGATGGTGAGTGCCTTTGAAAGTGTGGGAACGAGCACGACTTCGCGATCACGCGTCGCTGCCAGACTTGCAGCTACCACAAGCGCTAGACCGAGCCCTGCGCTGGTGAGCGCAAAGAGGTTGCGCTGGCGCAATAGAGCCTGGCTGCGTTCGTGCGAAAATTGTGTGAGCATCTGTATTCTCCCTCAACCCGCCAACAGGCGGCAACAGGAGGGCGGCGTTGCAACAAGGCCGGTAAAACCTCGAGGCAGATACCAATATGCGGCGTGGCGAACCCAGGATGTGGTCCGACCCGATTTTGCCTTCCGCAAGGTGAACCAGGCTCCAGATGCGAGGGCGATGCCGATAAAGATATGCTGGCTGAGGATACCCCATGTGAAGGGGACGATGATCCCTGCAAACTCGTCGAGTGTCCAAAAGCCGATAAGCTCCGGATCGTCGAGCCGTTTGGGAACCAGATAACGGTCTGCCATGTTGCCGCCCTCCTGCGTCTGTTCGTCAAATGACCGCGGTGACGACCGAAGTGACGATAGGAACCCCGGTGCCGACGCCGATGCCGACGCCGACCGGCACAGCGATCTGGCTCAGCGTGAAGCGACCCGAGGCGAGGCCGATAAGGCCGCCGGCAAGGCTCAATACGGTGATGATCTTGCCGCCCGAGCCTTCCAGAAAGTCGGTGAACTTGGTGAGGGCAGGGGCGAAGGTGGTATCAGCACCGGCATAAGCTGCAGATGCAGCAATGGCCGCAATGCCAAGCGGAACAGCAAGTGCTGCAAGCTTGCCGAGGCGGGGTGAAAGGGAACGGGATGTCATGTCATTATGTCTCCATCGAGGGGTGGCAGCGAAGTGGCTCGCTGTCGAACCGTGATGGAGGGCGAAATCAGGATAGGAAAAAGGAAAGCGGCCGATGCATCTCCTGAGCGACTGAAATCAGGTTCGAGCGGCTAGCAGAGAACGGAGCAGCAACGCATTTGCGGACATTATCGCCACACAATGGGCGGAGAATCGGCTATTTGCAGGCAGAAAAGCGGCCGGGTTTATGATTCGTCTCAAAATAGGAAAACATTCATGTTCTTCTAATGTTCTTTTCTCTTTCCTACAGGTTGTGGCCGCGCATATTGCTGCGAGTCGAACACGCCACAAGAAAGG
This sequence comes from Sphingomonadaceae bacterium, assembly GCA_020847445.1. Lineage (GTDB taxonomy): Bacteria > Pseudomonadota > Alphaproteobacteria > Sphingomonadales > Sphingomonadaceae > Sphingorhabdus_B. Next base: position 10,295 of record JADLBY010000209.1, read on the forward strand.
AAAACCATGGCAATAGACGGCTCATCCCGAACTGCAGTCGATCCGGTTCTGGCACGAACATTGGCTTTTGCCATCGAAGGTGCATCCAAGCCAAAGCGCGACATCGCCCGCGAAACAGGCTTGCACAAGGACTCACTGCTCGGTGTAATCCGGGGGACGCGCGCCGTTACGACGGACGAAGCCATCCGCTTGTTTGGTGCCGTTGGCGTGCCGCCGCATGGCGTTCTCGCGCTCGCACTTTCGGGTCAGGAAGAACTGGCCGTCGATTGGATGCGCCGGGACATGGGGCAATTCTGGGAAGAGCTTTTGCTCACGCTTCCCGGTGCACTGTCGCAAGCATTGGGTGAGGATGTGTCTGAGATCCGGCCTCGTTGGGCCGCAGGGACGTCCCGGCTCGTAGCAAAGCTTGTATCCGAGCATGTGCGTGAGGTCATAAACCGAGACCTATCATTACGTTAAAGGATAGTTTGATGGCGAACACCTCAGATATTCACGACAGTTCTTCGGTTAAGCCCGAAATCGAACCTCAATCGAAACCTCAGCGGCTCATTCGGCTGGCAGAAGTTAAGCAACGGGTCGGGTTGAGCCGTGCGTCAATTTACAAGCGGATGTCTGAGGGACGGTTTCCAAAGTCCAGATCGTTGGGGAGCCGCTGTGCGGTTTGGGTTGAGGCTGAAATAGATGATTGGATTGCTTTAGTCGCACGCAAGTAGATGGCTGTTTTTCTCGCAACAGTCTTGATTTTCCATCTTGCCTTGACCCTAAGGTCAATAAGGGGGAAATTGCGCAGTTGCTGATGTTCGTGTACCCGCAAACCGCGACCGGACGAGTTTATAGAATAAATGAACGCAAAGAGTCCAAATAACTCAACCTGAACCCTTTTTCGTCCAAAATGCGCTGCGCCTTTCGGCCGTATGCTCGGAAATGGAAAGCTGGACGAAACGGAAAAGACAAGCGGATAAAAAGATTGGGTATCTCATGCCATGCCTGGCGCTAAAATTCTGAAATTCAATTGGATTAGGAATTCCCCCGCCCGTTTTCGGTGTACGTCTGACATACTGTGGTGCGCTAAGGTAGAGTAAGGTTTGAGGTAACAGAGGCGGTGTTGAACCACGTTAGCGGTGCGAAAAGCGGCGTGGCAGGGATTTATCAACGACATGATTGGGCAGCCGAGAAGGCTTCTGCGTTGCAGGCATGGGCAGATCACGTATCCACTCTTATGACCGGTGCCGACCAGACCAACGTGGTGCAGCTTTCGGAGGCGAGGGTATGAGCGAGTGGATTTCGAGTTTACAGGCCGTACTGAGATTGCGGGATGCAGGTTTGAATGCCCCAGAGACAACGCTTGGCCTTTGGGCTGAGGCGGGTTTTGTAAAGTCCCGAGCCAAGTGGGGGCGTTTCAGTCATGATGGGGGAACTGACGAAATACCTTTTCCGGACGAACCACCCGCCGATCAAGATGGGCTCGAAGTACAAACACCATGGCCAGATATCCCGAACGATTTCTGGCATTACGTTAATACGAAGAATGGCAATTCAGAAGCTCATTACGAGGCCGGGATTTTTGCCGCACGCGTTGTTTTGGATCCGGAGATAGGTACCTACAGCGACACTGAACACATCAAACTTTATGGTGTTTCCTTTCATTCGGATAACCTTGAAGCGATGCTAAACGGGGTTGGCGAGCGGCAAGCTCAAGTGCAGCTCCCGAAATCGCCTTCTTCAAATCGTGGACGCAAAACCGACCAGGATCGATGGGCCGAGTTTGGGGCTGCATTAGCGTTCTTTGCGCAAAACGCTTCAAACGCCGAATGGCGATCAACCCACAGTGTTTACCAGACGGTTTCGAGTTTACTCGTTCAATCAAATCGAGAACCATTTACTGAAAGGGTTGTACGGCCAATGATCGATATGGCGAGAGCTTGGATAGAGGCTGACAATATTCTGGAGCGCCCTGAGGAGTAATTAATTACTCCCAATTGCTCCCAATTGACGTCACGATTTAATACCGGCTTCCTGCTGTCAACGCCGGGATAAAAACGGGCCAGGCACCGGTTTAAAATGGGGCCAGTTGGTTTGAACAAAAAGCCCCAAGGTTGAGGCTGGGCAGCATCGGCAGCGGGGAAGCGGCTGGAGCGGAGCGGA
>JADLBY010000210.1 GCA_020847445.1 Sphingomonadaceae bacterium
CGGAAATCGGCTGCGGCCGGGGGACTGCGCCGCATCCTGCAAGGAGAGCCAGCCCGACCAGAGTACACTTACGCTTCATCAAGCTGTGATGCGGGAGAGATGCCGCCCCTGTCAATCGCCCTTGCGATGCGGCGTTGCCGTCGCTAGGCGACGCGCTTTGAAAGCCATAAGGAATTTCGCGCGTGACTGCAGCCAGCCTGGATATTGTTGCGATCGGCAATGCCATTGTCGACGTGATTGCAACCGCAGAGGAAGATTTTCTGGTTGCAGAGGGGTTGGCAAAGGGTTCGATGCAACTCATCAGTGCAGACCGCGCAGGCGACCTCTATTCAAAAATGGGGCCAGGACGTGAAATAAGCGGTGGTTCTGCGGCAAACACAATTGCCGGCATGGCAGCGCTTGGCCGCAAATGCGGCTTCATTGGTCAGGTCGCGAACGACCAGCTCGGCAAGGTCTTCAGCCACGATATCCGGGCCATCGACGTAGCCTTCACCACACCGGCGCGTGAGAGCGAGCCGCCAACGGCCCAATGCCTGATCCTGGTGACGCCCGATGGCCAGAGGACAATGACCACTTTCCTTGGCGCTTCCCAGTTCCTCCCAGCGTCGGCGTTGGACACGAATATGATTGCCAGCGCGGAAATCCTATACCTTGAAGGCTATCTCTGGGATCCTCCGGAACCGCGGGAGGCGATGCAGAGTGCGATTGGCATTGCACGCGAAGCTGGCCGCAAGGTTGCCCTGACGCTCTCCGATGCCTTTTGCATCGAACGCCACCGCGACAGCTTCAAGGCGCTGATCGACAGCGGGCAAATCGATATCCTTTTTGCCAACGAGGCAGAGATGCACTCGTTGATGGAATCAGACCGTTTTGACGAAAGCGTCAACGCGGTCGCTGCAAAGGTTCCGCTTTTGGTTGTGACGCGCGGCCCGCATGGGGCGTTAGCGGTAACCAGCGGCGTCAGGACGGACGTATCGGCTGAACCCGTTGAAAAGGTCGTCGACACAACCGGCGCAGGAGACCTGTTCGCTGCAGGCTTCCTTGCGGGGCAAGCTGCTGGCCGGTCAGTGGCCGACAGTCTGACAATGGGGGCGATTTGCGCCGCCGAAGTGATCTCGCATTATGGACCTCGCCCTGAAGCGGACCTTTCAGCGCTCGTATCGGCAAGGCTCGGCTGACGCTGGACGAAAAAAGGGGAGGCCGAAGCCTCCCCTTCCCATCCCCTCCAGGAACTTTTCGCCTCCCCTATAACAGCGGAGGCTTCGCCGCAGGCATCTCTGGAATGTCCGCGTCAATCTCGTGAACCTCGACAAGGCCGCGCCCCAAATGGCTGCTGCGGCGCCCATATGCAAAGTAAGCGACGATTCCCACCGCCGCCCAGCCCGTAAAGACCAGGATCGAGGCGAGGTCGAGGTTGAAGAACAGGAAAATGGTTCCCCCGATCGTCGCCGGCCCGACCAGCCATAGAGCGGGCGTCCGGAACGATCGTTGCGCGTTCGGTGCGGTGCGGCGCAGGATCATCACGCAGATCGCGACCATCATGAAAGCATAGAGCGTGCCTGCATTCGCCCAGTCGGCAAGCCGCCCGACCGGGAAGAAGGCGGCACCGAACGCGACGACCGCGCCGGTGATCGCCGTCATGATGTAGGGCGTTTTCCACTTGGGATGAACGGCCGAAAGCTTTTCGGGAAGCAGTCCGTCGCGCGCCATCACGAAGAAGATGCGGGTCTGGCCGAACATCAGGATCAGGATGACCGAAGGCAGCGCGAAGCCCGCAGCATAGCCAAGCATGTTGCCGACTTTCGACCAGCCAATCTGACGCAAGACGTGCGCGAGCGCCTCGTTCGAGCAGACCAAAGCCTCGCGATACGCGGGGAGTGCGCACTGCCGGGCCAGTTCCTCCGAACCAGCCGGAAAGGGCACACCGTTGGGGCCCATGATCGGCTGGCCGCCCACAGTGCCGATCGCGCCGGCAGCAACGAGGATATAAAAAACTGTGCAGAACAGCAGAGAGCCGATCAACCCGATCGGCACATTTCTTTGCGGATTCTTGGTTTCCTCCGCCGCCGTCGAAACCGCGTCGAAGCCGACATAGGCGAAGAAGATCGTCGCAGCCGCGCCGACCGCGCCGACGCCGGTGCCGAATCCCCCGAACACACCGGCGGGCAGGAACGGATTGAAGCGGGCCGCTTCAAATTGGTCGCTCGGCAGGGTCAAGACCACGAACGCAGTCAGCGCGGTAACCTTGATCGCGACCAGAACAGCGTTGACCCTCGCGCTTTCTGTAGTGCCAATCATCAGCAGCCAGGTGACGAGACCGGCAATCAGCATAGCGGGAAGGTTGATCAGGCCGCCCGGCTTGCCGCCTAGTGAAAGTGGCGCCGACGACAGCCAGACCGGTAGATCAATCCCGAATGTCTTGCTCAGGATCGTGCCAGTGAAATAACCCGACCAGCCGACGCAGACCGCGCTCGCAGCGACCGCATATTCGAGCACAAGCGCCCAGCCGACCGTCCAGGCGAGCAATTCGCCCATCGTGGCATAGGTATAGGTGTAAGCGGACCCCGAAACCGGGATCATTGCTGCAATTTCGGCATAGCACAGCGCGGCTACGATGCAGATCGCGCCGGCGATCGCGAAGGCAAGCATGAGCCCTGGACCGGCTTTCTGCGCACCCGCCGATGTCAGCACGAAGATACCGGTACCGATCACGCAGCCGATGCCGAACAATGTCAGCTGAAATGCCCCCAAAGTACGGTGCAGCGATTTTCTCTCGGCCGTCGCCAGAATAGCGTCCAGCGGCTTTACGCGCCCGAAAATCATCATGTTCTCCCCAAGGATGTTCTTGGGATCGACAACCTAGAGCCAAATCCGGCTCGCGCAACAAA
>JADLBY010000211.1 GCA_020847445.1 Sphingomonadaceae bacterium
CATGGATCGGCAGGCCATATTGCTCCGCCGCCGCGACGAGGACGCCGCCGCGCGCGGTGCCGTCCAGCTTGGTCATGATCAATCCGGTCACGCCTGCCACTTCCTTGAATACTTCGATCTGCTGGAGCGCATTCTGCCCGGTGGTTGCATCGAGCACGAGCACTACGTCGTGCGGTGCGGCCGGGTTGAGGCGCCCCAGAACACGGCGGATCTTGGCCAGTTCATCCATCAGCTCGCGCTTGTTCTGCAAGCGGCCAGCGGTATCGACGATCAGCACGTCGATTCCTTCTGCCGTCGCTTTCTTGACGGCATCGAACACCACGCCCGCAGCGTCGCCGCCTTCAGGCCCGGTAACGATGGGAACGCCGATCCGGTCAGCCCAGACCTTCAACTGGCCGATGGCGGCCGCGCGGAAAGTATCGCCCGCCGCCAGCATCACGCCATAATCCTGCTCAAGGAAATTATGCGCCAGCTTGGCGATCGTGGTCGTTTTGCCCGAACCGTTGACGCCGATCACCAGGATAACCTGCGGGCGGGGGAAGGCATCAATTTCCAGCGGTCGGGCAACGGGGGAAAGTATCTGCGCGATCTCCTCCTCCACGACCTCGCGCAGGTCGCCCATGTCGATACCCTTGTCGAAACGGGTGCTGGCCAGCTTTTCGCGGATCTGGCTCGCCGTCGCCGGGCCGAGGTCCGAAAGGATCAGCGCTTCTTCGATCTCGTCGAGCATTTGCCCGTCAAGCTTGCCCTTGGTGATCAGGCCGGTGAGATTGTCGCTGAGTTTGCTCGACGTTTTCCTGAGGCCGCCGAACAGCTTTTCGCGCCAGCCGGGATTGTCACTCATCCGGCGACCCTTCCTTTGAGCCGTCCATCATCCATTCCTTCGATCCATGCGGAAATGATGGTGCCTTCGGGCACCTTCCGATCGAGTTCGACATAAGCGAAATTTTCCGAATGGCCAGATGCGCCACCCGCCTCGACGACAATTTTTTGCGTCGATCCGACCAGCGATCCCAGCCATGACGTGCGGCACGCGGCGACCGCTTCGCGCAGGCGGCGTGCGCGATCCTTGATCTCGCGCGCCGCGACCTGCGGCATTTTCGCGGCCGGCGTTCCGGCCTTGGGCGAATAGGGAAAGATGTGGCCGTGAACGATTGCGCATTCGTCGACCAGTTTCAGGCTGTTATCGAACATCGCCTCATCCTCTGTCGGGAAACCGGCGATGATGTCTGCACCGATTGCGATGTCGGGACGCGCAGCCTTCATCCGGGTGACGATCCCGATCGCCTGTTCGCGCGAATGGCGGCGCTTCATGCGCTTGAGGATCAGATTGTCACCTGCCTGCAAACTCAGATGCACATGCGGCATGATGCGGGGTTCGCCGGTTATTAGGTCGAACAGGCGATCGTCAATTTCCACCCCGTCGATCGACGACAGCCGCAGGCGGGGCAGGTCAGGCACATGGCGCAGGATCTGCTCGACCAGCCGTCCGAGATTGGGCTGGCCGGGCAGGTCGTGGCCATAGCTGGTCACGTCCACCCCGGTCAGCACGACTTCGGCGATGCCATTGTCAACCAGCTGCCGGATATGGTCGACCACCAGGCCCGCAGGCACCGAGCGGCTGCTCCCACGGCCAAAGGGGATGATGCAGAAGGTGCAACGATGGTCGCAGCCGGTCTGCACTTCGACAAAGGCGCGGGTGTTGCCGGAAAAGGCCGTGGCAAGATGCGGCGCTGTCGCCTGTACCGACATGATATCGCTGACCCGCACTTTGGGCCCGTCGAGAGTGAACAGGGCAGGGGATTGCTTTTCCACATTCCCCATGACGGCGTCCGCCTCTGCCATGGCTTCGAAGGTCTGCGGTTCGATCTGGGCCGCGCATCCCGTGACAACGATGCGCGCGTCCGGACGCCGCTTGCGCGCCTGGCGTATGGCCTGGCGCGTCTGGCGCACGGCTTCATTGGTCACCGCGCAGCTGTTTACGATAACGAGGTTCGCTGCATTGCCCAGCTGTTCGGCCAAGGCATGGCTTTCCGCCAGATTCAACCGACAGCCCATTGTGATGATTTCAGGGCCGCTCAACCGAATGTGCTCCAGTCGGCTTCGCCGGTGAAAACATGCGTGGCAGCACCTGCCATCTCGATAGGGCCACCGTCCTGCCAGCCGATGCGGAGGTCGCCACCGGGCAGGTGAACCGTGACCGGCGACGATGCGCGACCACTGCGGATTGCGGCTACTGCCGTTGCGCAGGCACCGGTGCCACAGGCGAGCGTCAGGCCGACGCCCCGTTCCCACACGCGCAAGCGGATATTCTGCGCATCAACAATGCTCGCAACATTGACGTTGATCTTTTCGGGGAAAAGCGGATCGGTTTCGATCAGCGGCCCCAGCCGTTCCAGATCGACTGCATCGGCATCGGGCACAAAGAAAATGACGTGCGGATTGCCGACATTGACCGCCATCGGTCGTTCGAGTTCCTCCCAGCCCACTGGCATGTCCATCGTATCCATCGGCATGGCGAGCGGGATGAATTCCCAGTCGAAGGCGGGCGGGTTCAGCAACACGGTGGCGCTGTTGTCCTGCGGTCGGGTTTCGAGGATGCCGGCCTTGGTTTCGATCCGGGCGGGTCTGGCAAGCAGCGTGGCGACACACCGGGTAGCGTTTCCGCACGCCTCAACCTCGCCGCCATCCGCGTTGAAAATGCGCATTCGTACATCGGCGCTGTCCGAAGGTTCAAGCAGGATCAACTGGTCGCAACCAATGCCGGTGCGGCGGTCGGCGATGGCATGCGCGCGCGGCCCCGTCATCTCGACAGGCTCGCTGCGGGCATCGATGACAACGAAGTCGTTGCCCAGCCCGTGCATCTTGTGGAATGGAGCAGCCATTTCCGCCGCGCATTAGGCGATGCGCGACTGTCCGTCCAGTTGTGTTCGCTGTCAGCCCGCCGCGCGCGCCTTATGAATGGCGTCACCGCCATGGCCGTCGCTGTCGATCCGGTTTGTCAGGTTCGACGACCGACGAGCGACAAGCAGGTTGCGATTGGCCAGCAGGGTGCGCGCCGCGTCGATCGAAAGCGGTTGTCCGTAGAACCAGCCTTGCCCCTTTGAGCAGCCAAGATCACGCAGTTTCGACACCAGCCCCTCGTCTTCGATGCCCTCTGCGGTGATCGAAACACCCAGGCTGGCGCCAAGACCGGCAATCGCGCTGACGATTGCCGAGCTTTCGGGATTCTCGTTCATTGTCGAAACGAAGCTGCGATCGATTTTGATGCGATCGAACGGCAAGGCACGCAAATGGGCGAGCGAACTATAGCCCGTTCCGAAATCGTCCAATGCAATCCGGATGCCCTGATTTTTGAGGCTTCCGACAATCGACTGTGCCAGGCTGAGATTTTTGAACAGCGAGCTTTCGGTAATCTCGACTTCAAGGCGGTTGGCCGGGAACCCTGTTTCGACAAGCAGTTTGACGATCTTTTGCGCCAGCCACGGATCCTTCAACTGGACCGGCGATATGTTGACCGAGATGGTCAGTCGGGGATCCCAGCTCTTGGCTTCGAACATGGCCTTGCGAATGATGCTCATCGAAAGATCGCCGATCATTCCGGTTTCTTCCGCCACGGGGATGAATTCGTCAGGCGGTATCAGGCCGCGGACCGGCGAAACCCAGCGGGCAAGCATTTCAAATCCCGAAAGTTCGCCTGTTTCAAGATCGATCTGCTGCTCGAAATAGGGCACGAATTCATCGTTCGGAATCGCTGCACGAATATCCGCTTCCAGCGAGTTGCGGGTACGCAACTCGATCTCCATCCCGCTTTCGAACCAGCAAAAGCCGTTGCGGCCGTTTTTCTTGGCCGAATAGAGCGCGATGTCGGCGCGGCGGATCAGCATGTCGATGGAATCGCAGTCGATTTCGGGCCGGGCGATTCCGATCGATGCCGTTATGCAATGGTCGGTGTCGCCGATCGTGATCGGACGGGACAGCATTTCGATCAGATCTTCCGCAACGCGATCGACGGTTTCGGGAAATTCGGGTTCGAATACCAGGCAGATGCCGAATTCGTCGCCGCCCAGCCGGGCAAGGATGCTCGATGGCGGAACGGTGTCGCGCATGCGATCGGCAACTTCGCGCAAAAGCTGGTCGCCGCTGTCATGCCCATACAGGTCATTGATTTTCTTGAACCCGTCAAGGTCAAGCATCATGAAGGCGACCGATTTGCCACGGCGTGATGCCCGCGTCGTCAGTTCGGTTGTCTTTTCCTTCACCGCGCGCCGGTTGAACAGGTTGGTCAGCGGATCGGTGATCGCAAGATGTTTGGCGCGCACTTCGGCCTGCTTATAGACATCCACCTCGCTGCTGAGCGCGGAGGTGCGGCGCCAGATCAAAAGGATCAATGCGATGTTGAGCAGGAGCGCCGACACCATCGCCTGATCGGTCGTCGCATTCTGGCCAAGATATTGCTTGACCAGCTGTGCGCCAACCGAGCCGCCGAGAAAAACGAAAAGGCCAAGTGCACCGGCAATCAGCAAGGTCATCGCGAGCGGTGTCCTGGGCATCGGATTTGCGGCTTCGCCCGGTTCCCGCGTCGCGACATTTTTCTTCTTGGCTAGTATTTCGGCCTGTTCCCTGTTGAGGCTCCTGCTATCGCGTGGAAAGGTCAATTTTCAGTTAAATGGCGCTAAAACCGGCTGTTCAATTGGCTCTATTGGTGCTTGCCAATGGCTGATTTTGCTCCTAAAGGCGTGCCCCAGCGGGGCGAGAGCCCTTCTCATGGATGTGCAGCCACATCATACGCCGGTCAGCGAGGTTTCGCCCACCGGCGTTTTGTGCGTTTCTGCAAGGGTTTGAAAAGGAAGTTCGATGTTCGACAAGCTGAGCGACCGGTTGGGAGGCGTGTTCGATCGCCTGCGCGGTCGTGGTGCGCTGAACGAAGCGGATGTCCGCGAGGCGATGCGCGAAGTGCGCGTCGCACTGCTCGAGGCTGACGTCGCACTTCCGGTTGCGCGCGAATTTGTCGAAAAGGTCACCGAACAGGCGGTCGGGCAGTCGGTGCTCAAATCGGTGACCCCGGGCCAGCAGGTCGTCAAGATCGTCAATGATGCGCTGGTCGAAATGCTCGGTTCCGACGCGAGCGAACTCAACCTTGCCGTCGCCCCGCCCGCCATCGTGATGATGGTCGGCCTGCAGGGGTCGGGCAAGACCACGACCACCGCCAAGATCGCGAAGCTCCTCAAGGAAAAGGAGCGTAAGAAGGTGCTGATGGCGTCATTGGACGTCAATCGCCCCGCCGCACAGGAACAGCTGGCGACGCTCGGCACCCAGGTCGAGGTTGCGACCTTGCCGATTGTTGCGGGGCAGCAGCCGGTCGATATCGCCAAGCGCGCGATGCAGGCGGCGAAGCTGCAGGGCTTTGACGTGCTGATGCTCGATACCGCAGGCCGCCTGCATGTCGATCAGCAGCTGATGGACGAGATGAAGGCGGTGGCGAATACCGCCAATCCGCAGGAAATCCTGCTGGTGGTCGACTCGCTGACGGGTCAGGATGCGGTCAACGTCGCCCAGAATTTCAGCGAACAGGTCGATCTGACCGGCGTCGTTCTGACCCGCATGGATGGCGATGCGCGTGGCGGTGCGGCGCTTTCGATGCGCGCGGTTACCGGCAAGCCGATCAAATTTGCCGGTGTCGGCGAAAAAATGGACGCCATCGAGGCCTTCCATCCCGAACGTGTGGCAGGCCGCATCCTTGGCATGGGCGACGTTGTCGGCCTTGTCGAACGCGCCGCGCAGGTGGTCGATCAGGAAGAATCCGAAAAACTCGCCGCCAAGATGGCGAAGGGCCAGTTCGACCTCAACGATTTGCGCGCGCAGTTGCGTCAGATGACCAAAATGGGCGGCCTCGGCGCATTGGCCGGGATGATGCCGGGGATGAAAAAGGCCAAGGCCGCGATGCAGGCCGGGGGCATGGACGACAAAATCCTCGTTCGAATGGATGCGATCATCGGCTCGATGACGCCGAAGGAACGCGAAAAGCCCGCGCTTTTGAATGCGAAACGCAAGATCCGCGTCGCCAATGGCTCGGGCACCACGGTGCAGGATGTCAACCGTCTGCTGAAAATGCATCAGGAGATGGAAGGCGCGATGAAGCGCATCCGGAAAATGGGCGGGCTGAAAGGTCTGGCGGCGCTGTTCGGCAAATCGGGCGGCGATCTGGGGGCGACGATGGAGGGCATGCACGGGCTGCCGCAAGGTTCGATGCCCAAGGGTTTGGGCGGTCTGCCCGGAATGCCCGGTGGTGCAGCAGGCGGCCTGCCGCCGGACATCGCCCGGCTGTTGAGCAAGAAGAAATAGGTTTTCACATTAAATTCAAAGAATTGAATCAGAAAGGTAAAGGTAAATATCATGGCATTGGCAATGCGTCTGTCGCGTGGCGGTTCGAAAAAGCGCCCCTATTACAAAATCGTCGTCGCTGACTCGCGCGCTCCGCGTGACGGCAAGTTCATCGAGCGTATCGGCAGCTACAATCCGCAGCTCGCCAAGGATGATGCCGGTCGCGTCGTTCTCGATGCCGACCGTGCGAAGCATTGGCTGGCCGCTGGTGCACAGCCTTCGGATCGCGTCGCCCGTTTCCTCGACGCCGCCGGCGTGAAGGAACGCAAGGCTTCGGTAAATCCGAAGAAAGGCGAACCCGGCCAGAAAGCCAAGGATCGCGCCGAAGACAAGGCCGCCAAGCTGGCTGAAGCCGAAGAAGCTGCCGCCGCTGCCGCAGCTGCGCCCGCGGTCGAAGAAGCCGTTGCTGAAGAAGCCGCTCCGGCGGAAGAAGTCGCTGCTGAAGCACCTGCTGCCGAGGAAACCGCCCCTGCTGAAGAAGCTGTCGCTGAAGACGCGCCCGCAGCCGAGGAAGCCAGCGAAGAAAAGGCCGAGGGTTGATCCTTGGCTGAAAAGACCGTCACGCTTGCGGCCGTTGCCGGTGCGCATGGCGTGACGGGCGAAGTCCGGTTGAAGCTGTTCGCCGACAGTGTGGACAGCCTCAAACGGCACAAAAGCTATAATGGCGCCGCGTTGACGCTTAAGTCAGTGCGCGCCCACAAGGGCGGCGCAATCGCGCGCTTTGCCGAAATCACCGATCGCAACGCCGCAGAGGCGCTGCGCAGCACGCTGCTGACCGTGTTGCGCTCCGAATTGCCGCCTTTGGGCGAGGGTGAATATTATTACAGCGATTTGATTGGTTTGCGCTGCATTTCTACCGATGGAACGGAGCTGGGACATTGTGTGGCGATCGACAATTTCGGTGCCGGCGACATCCTTGAAATCGAAAAGCCCGATAAAAAACGGTTCATGGTGCCGATGAATGCGCAAGCGGTGCCGGAATGGGGCAACCGGATTGTCATTGACGCAGCATTTGTCGATTAGTATATACATCGCGTATATACAGAGGTCGTCATGGGCACCGAATATTCCGCGAAAAGTTTCAAATCCGGCAATTCTGTCGCCATCCGTATGCCAGCGGCATTGGGGGTGGAACCGGATCGCGAATGGACAATAACCCAAGAAGACGGCGAACTGCACATTCGCGCCAAAGCGCCTGCCAGGCAGAAGATCAATGTTGATAAATTCTGGGGTAAGGCAAAAGGCCTGCACGTGCCGGAACGGCGCGATTTTGACGAACGCCCGAGCGCGATAG
>JADLBY010000212.1 GCA_020847445.1 Sphingomonadaceae bacterium
CTGTGTCCGCCGAATTCCATGCCTTCGCCTGCAAGCCTGCGTACAGTTTCCCAATCCATCAGTGGCCGCGCGGGCTGATTGGCACCATCCCAGGATTCCGGAAGGCCAAGCCTTTGGGTCGGCACGAAAACCAGGCCTGAAAATCCATGTTGCTGCAAGGTTGGCACAGCCGCCTCTGCAAAATCCGCAAAGGCATCGTCAAACGTGATGAGTACGCGCCTGTCCTCGCCTTCATCGCCCTGTCCCGCATGCCATTCAATGAATTCCGCCAGTGTCTGGCTGCGGTACCCTGCGGCGGCAAGAGCGGCCATTTGCATGCCAAAGACGGACGGCGGTATGCTCGTCGGACCACCGCTGTCGGATATAGAATGATAGGTCAGGACGAGCATGCCAGCCTCTTAGTCCTCGACCACATGGGTTTCGAATATCCGGCGATAGTCACGCCATTTGGCAAGATCGAAACTGCCATCTGCATTCAGGCAATCGACTGCACCATGCGCTGTTGCCAGGGCATGATGCGTATTGTCGTGCGCGAACAGACCCTGCCGGCCGAACGTCAGCAAACCCTCGAGACTTTCGACCCATTGGTCCATCACGGCAAGATCGCCTTCGAAATTGCGATCGTATACGGGATAGGCATAGCCCAGCCGGCGCGTCACGGTGCGGCGCACTTTCGCCGTCACGGGCAGGCCGACGCCTGCCAGCCAGTCGCAGAGCTTGGCGCCCAGCTCGTCATCGGAAAGCGACCACAGGGGCTCGTGCGGATCGCAGGGCAGTTCGGCACACAGCACTGTGACCCCATTTGGCTCTGTGCTCGCCGAGTAATTCTTGGGTTCCGACAGGCGGGAAATGGGCACGGCATATTCCGGAAAATAATGCGCGTCATATTCCGTGAATTGCTGCTGCTCGAGGACAAGGTAGATCAGGATCATGCCCCGAAACCGGATCCGGGACGCTGCCTCGGCGACGGGAACGGGGGCAGGCGGGTCCATGAAGGACACGAGGCTTGTGATCGGAAGGCTGGACCAGATCTTGTCGGTCTCGACCCGCGTCTCGGTTTCGCCCTTGCGGAACCGGACAGCCTTCACTTTCCCGTCCGCATGCTCGATGGCCGTGACCGATGCTTCGAGCAGGAATTCGGCCCCGTGCGCTTCAGCCTTGGTTCGCAAGGCATCGCAGATCTGGCCAAAGCCCTTTTTCGGAAAGAAAAAGCCGCCTGTCTGGGGCTTCTTGAAACCCGGGACCTGACCGAGAATCTTGTGCACGATCTTCCCAATGGAGCTTCCGGAAACCCGCCGCGTGGCAAGTGTGACGGCCAATTCCTCGGGAGGAAGCGCCCAGAGCTTGCGCATATAGGGATAATAGAAATTCTCGCTCATCGCCGGGCCAAGCCCCTGATGCAGCACGCTGGCAAAGGTCGGTTCGCCCGAAGGTGCGCGGCGGAACGGCTTTGTTGCAGCATCCCAAAGCAACTGCGCCGTGAACCCCTTGGGCAGACGGAGCAGAAGATCGACGGGCTTCAAGGGGAAATGGATCCAGCGTCCCTTGAGCCGGATGCGACCGTGGCGCGGCCGCCAGAGCAAGTCGGGGCCCACGGCATCCTGGATCATGGCCAGGATATGGGGCTCGCTTGCCGGGTGCAGCCGATGGCTGCCAAAGTCGCAATGAATGCCTTCAAGGACGAAACTGCCCGAATTTCCGCCCACCTGCTGCGCGCGCTCCAGGACTTTGACCGACGCCTTACCGCTTTGCGCAAGCATCAGCCCTGCCCCCACTCCGGCCGGCCCGGCTCCAAGAACGACAACCTGCTGCATCAACTTTGCTCCAATGCCATTTTTTCCGGTGCAGGACGACGCAGCTGGACCAGAAAACCGATCGCGCCGCTCGCATAAAGGACTGACTGCCAGATCAAGCCAATCGCAATGACCTGGCCGGGATCGGCTCCAAACGGCTTCAGCAATCCCGCCATGCTGGCCTCCCGCACACCGAGTCCGCCAAGGCTGACCGGCGCGATCGCGATGATCTTTGCGGTGGTCCAGGCAAAAAACCAGGCGGAAACCGGCGCTTCGACATGCGCCGCCTGAGCAAAGGCAATGTTGATGCCGACAAACAGGCACTGCACGGCCATCGAAATCGCAAGACACGCAAGAAGGCGGCCGGGCTTGCGGGAGAGCTCGGCCGCAGCGTGAATCATCGCGCCAAGCACGCGGGCGATCTTGCCGGACGATGCCCGGCGCGCCGCCGCCCGATCCAGCGAGGGCGCCGCCAAAAATCCGCTAACAACCAGCAGCAGCAAGGCCACAATGGCCCAACGCAATTGGGTTGTCTCAAAAAGTCTGGGCCCCCAGGCAACTGCAGCACCGACCAGCGCAATCAGCGCAAGGCCAAGCGTATCGAGAAGCCGGTCGGCAACCGACCCCATTGCCAGCCGGCCCTTGTCGGGCGCTTGCCCGAATACCAGTCCGGCACGAACAACGTCACCACCAGCCACGCCGGGCAAGGCAAGGTTCGCTGCCAGACCTGCCAGATGCGCACGAAAGGCCTCGCGATAGGATATGCCATCGCCTATGAGCATGCGCCATTTTGCCGCCGCCGCCGCGTGACCCGCGATGAACAGACCAAGGGCAGCGAGCCAAAGACCTGGCGAAAATTTGCGCGCTGCAGACCAGACTGTTGCAAACGGTACAAAATGGAAAATCAACGCCAGCATCGCGATGCTGACGCAGGTTCGAACAATCCAGACGACCGGAATCCGGCGCCTACCCGTCTTCACAGGCGCGGTCTTCAGGCTCACTTGGTGGCGATATCTGCGCGAGATCGCAGGTTCAGGCGCGAAATCATGTCGGCGATCAGGCCGAGGGCCCATAGGAGGACGGCCCCCAGAAGTCCCAGGACTGCGGTTTCCGAAAGATTGTCGATATAGACGTCATATATCGCCTTGCCGAAGCCCAACACGAACAGCGCCATACCAGCCGGCAGATAAACCCGGAGCGGCTGGAAATAGACCGTGAGGCGAAAGACGAGGAACATGAAGCGCCCGAAATCGGCAGCCCGGATCTTCGACTGCCCTACGCGCTTTCCATAGACAATCGGTAGATACGAAACCCGCATCCCTGATGCCAGCATGCACAGGGTGATGGTTGTCGTGAATGAAAAGGCATCCGGCAAAAGCGGTACAAAGCGTTCAAGCGGTTCACGCCTGAACACCCGCAGGCCTGAATTGAGATCCGTAATGTCGTGCTGAGCAAGCAGGCTGGCAAGCTTGTTGAGCGTCCATTTTGCCGGACGGCGTATGAGCGGAACACCCTTCATGGCCGCCCCTCGATCACCGACGACCATATCATTATAGGTCGCCATGGCGATCATTTCGGGCAAATATGACGCCGGATATGTTCCATCGGCATCAAGGATTGCAACGAGCGGCCCGGTGCTGACCGCGATACCCGCTTTCAGGGCCCGCCCATAGCCGCCGTTGTGCGGGAAATTGACCACTTGAACGCCTGTTTCACGGGCGCGAGCCAGGGTGTCGTCGGTCGAGCCATCATTGACCACGATGATCTCATGCGAAATGCCCGCCGCATCCAGAACCTCTCGGACCGATGCGATCGTCTCGGCTACGGCACCCTGTTCATTGTAAGCCGGGATAACGACCGAAACAGAAGGCACTCCCGCTTTCTGCTTGTCCATATTGGCCGATGCCCCCGCAGCCGCCACCAACTCCAATTGCTCAGCCAATTGTCTGCCCCCTGCTCACTGATCCCTGACGCCCCAGTATATGGTGAACGTCTATATAAGGTGAATGCGCGCAGGCCAACGCGGGAAAATTCGCTAAAGGCCGGGCATATCGCCCGGTTGCCAGGCCGCGATCAGGTGATCTCGGGAGTACTAGCGAAGCCAGCCTGCAACACCGGCCACGGCAACCCAGGACAAGACAGCGCCAGTGCCGATGATTGCGAGCCGAATCCAGCCGGGAAAACGCCGCGCGGGAACATCCGCTGCGACCGATTCGCTTGACGTATCATGGGCCGATTCCAATGCCCCTTCGGCCGATTGAGCCGCAGACTGATAGGACAAGTTCGGACTTCCATGTGTCAACACTACACGCTGCGCCATTTCCCAATCCTTTTCGCGCCTACTCAACCAATAGGACGGCGGACCCACTCGGAGATTAAGCCCGTTCACAGAAATTAAGGCTTAAAATCCAGGTAACCGACGCTGGAAATTGTACATGCGGGGCCGACCCTGTCAATCGAATTGCCAACACTTCGGAAAAATATGCTGCATCGCACAATACTGAATTTCGGCGGGAATCCCGCTAGGACACGAGCAAACCAACCCCCGAGCCATGTCAAAATCGGCGCGGATTCAAGCCGCAAAAACTGGTTTATTTCCAGTTTTCCAATAGCTCGGCAGATGTAATATTACGTTATTTTATCAGATTGTTAATGATTTTTTAACGGTGCCGATTAAGTCTCTTTGCCGGCTCGAGAGTCGGTCGATCGGCACTCCAATCGCGTTTGGCGATGAGGCCTCGTTGAAAAAGTGATTCTCCATCCTTGACGCTCACTTGAGTTCGCTTATGCAGCATGATACGCAACCTCGCGAGGCCACAACACGGGATTGTCTATGCACTATCTGGATACTGTCGCCGAAACTCCCCCAAGATCCCAGAAACGCCAGCGGGCCCAACGATCCTCAACGGACATTGCCATACGAGCACTTGACGTTTTCATCGCGATCGTCGCTTTGATTGCCTTGGGGCCCTTTCTCGTCTTCGTCGCCGGCTCGATTGTCCTGGCGGATGGCGGGTCGCCCATCTTTGCCCACCAGCGCTTGGGGCGCGGCGGGAGCCGTTTCGGTTGTCTCAAGTTCAGGACGATGGTGATCGATTCCCAGCAGCGGCTTGAAGCACTGCTTGCAAAGGACCCCGTCGCCCGCGCCGAATGGGATCGGGATCAGAAGCTGCGCAATGATCCGCGCGTGACACGCCTTGGCCGCTTCTATCGCAAGGCGAGCATCGACGAGTTGCCGCAACTGATCAACGTCCTGCGGGGCGAGATGTCGATTGTCGGTCCGCGCCCGATCGTGCAAGCGGAACGCGCGCGCTATGGCCGTCACTTCAGCGCCTATTGTGCCGTCACGCCGGGTATTACCGGCGTCTGGCAAGTCTGTGGTCGCAACGACGTTTCCTATCGTCGCCGGGTCGCTTGCGATGTGCTCTACGCACGTTCCAGGTCGCTGCCACTCAACGTGCGTATCATTGCGATGACGATTCCC
>JADLBY010000213.1 GCA_020847445.1 Sphingomonadaceae bacterium
GACCATATTGGCAATCTGCGCGGCATCGCCCCCGGCCTTGGCGAGGACGATCTCGCTCTCGACCTGTGCAGGCAGATAGTTGAGGCCCACGACGATGTTCCAGCGGTCCATCTGGCCCTGGTTGATCTGCTGTGTGCCATGATACAGCCCGCTGGTGTCGCCGAGGCCCACCGTATTGGCGGTCGCAAACAGGCGGAACCAGGGGTTGGGGCGGATGACTCGGTTCTGGTCGAGCAGCGTCAGCTTACCCTCGGTTTCGAGCACGCGCTGGATCACGAACATCACGTCGGGGCGACCGGCATCATATTCATCGAACACGAGCGCGGTCGGCGTCTGCAAAGCCCAGGGCAACAGGCCTTCGCGGAATTCGGTCACCTGCACGCCGTCGCGCAGCACGATGGCATCGCGGCCGATCAGGTCGATACGGCTGATATGCGCGTCAAGGTTGATCCGGATACACGGCCATTTGAGGCGCGCGGCGACCTGTTCGATATGCGTCGATTTACCCGTGCCGTGATAGCCCTGCACCATTACGCGACGGTTATAGGCAAAGCCTGCGAGGATCGCGAGCGTGGTATCTGGGTCAAAGACATAGCTGTCGTCCATGTCGGGCACGCGCTCGTCTGCTTCGCTGAACGCGGGGCATTCCATATCGACGTCGATGCCAAACATCTCGCGCACATTCACCTTGGTGTCGGGTGCCTCGAGGATCGTGGTTGCCCGGCTGTCAGGCTGGATGTTCGGTATGTCGGTCATGGTCTAGCTCGTCAGATAAAGGCTGGCGCGGTTTTGAGGTGCGTATAAGCGGCAATCACGTCTTGCAAAGCCTTTTCGTGGGTGCGGTCGCCACCATTTTTGTCGGGATGATATTTGCGGACAAGCAGCGAGTAAGCCGAGCGCACCGCCTTGCGGTCGGCATCTTGGCCAAGCCCTAGCGTCTTTAGGGCGCTGCGATCTTCGCTGGATAGGAATTTGCCGTCGCTTCGGGGTTGCGGTGCAGCACTTTCCATCCGCTTTTTGAAGCGCGCCGAAATGGCATCCAGCGGGTCGTGGAAATCGGCCCAGCGGGGTGGCGAATCGGCACCACCACTCGCCTTGAACGCCCGTGTTTCGCTCGGCCAGACGTTCAGCGGGCTCTGGGCGGCGGCGATCTCTTCCGCAGTCAGCCCCTCGAACCAGTCATAACCTGCATTGAATTCGCGGACATGATCGAGGCAGAAGTAAAGATAGTCGCCGGGGCCGTTGGGACCCGGAGGGCGGCCATAGGGGTTCGGCGCCCGGAATTCGCCCGGATGTTGGCAACGTGGATGCTGGCACACTTGTCGCGACCCGCGCATACGGCCATGGAATCGGTCTGGATTGCGCGGTGCGGACATGCTTTCCCCTTGGCCAAAGACGCGCGATATGGGAAGAGGGAAGCAATGACAAAAGGGCCTATCCAAACAGAAATGGAAGCGTTGCTGAGCGCAGCCTTCTCCCCGACATATCTTGCTGTGATCAACGACAGCGGCAAGCATCGCGGCCATAGCGGCGACGATGGCTCGGGTGAAAGCCACTTCACCGTCGAAATCGAAAGCGCCGCCTTTGCCGGCGTCAACCGCGTGTTGCGGCAGCGGATGGTGAACAAGGCGCTCGGCGATCTGCCGGGTGAGCGCGTGCATGCGCTGGCGATCAAGGCGCGGGCACCCGGGGAGTAGTTATGCTGGTAGTCACCCCGACCTCGCACGATCTGGGCATGTTCAAGGTTCGCCGGACTTTGCCCAGCAAAGCGCGGATCATGGTGGGGCCGTTTATCTTTGTTGACCAGTTCGGCCCTGCGCATTTCGATATCGGGCAGGGCATGGACGTCCGCCCGCATCCGCATATCAATTTGGCGACAGTGACCTATTTGTTCGAAGGCGCGATCGACCATCGCGACAGTCTGGGAACTTATGCGACGATCCGGCCGGGGGCGCTCAACCTGATGACCGCGGGCAGGGGCATCGTCCATTCGGAACGCACACCTGCAGCCGAGCGCGCCAGCGGCTCGCCAATTTCGGGCATGCAGACATGGCTTGCTCTCCCCGATGGCAAGGAAGAGATCGATCCGGCCTTTGAACATGTCGCGGCCGATCGATTGCCCCAGATCGACGGCGACGGCGTGACCGCACGGATCATCATGGGAAGTTTGTGGGGTGCGACCGCGCCCACGACGCAGCATGCTGAAACCATCTATGCCGACATTGCCATGGACGCAGGGGCTGCTTTGCTGATCGATGCGCATGCCGATGAACGCGCGGTCCTTGTCGCAATGGGTGATGCGAGCCTTGATGGGCAACCGCTGGAAACGCACAGCCTCTATATCCTGAAGCCGGGTGTACCGATGACATTGCGCGCCGGAAGCGATGCGCGCGTGATGCTGCTGGGCGGTGAAGCCTTCAAGACACCGCGCCATGTCTGGTGGAATTTTGTCAGTTCTTCGCGCGACCGGATCAATCAGGCGAAAGATGATTGGAAGGCCGGTCGCTTTCCAAAAGTTCCGGGCGATGAAATAGAATCGATCCCGATCCCCGAAATTCCGCTGACGCGCAGCGAGATTTGACAAA
>JADLBY010000214.1 GCA_020847445.1 Sphingomonadaceae bacterium
ACACAGCACAGATCGACCCGCTTCTCAGCATATCAACACAGGCCGCCTGACCGATGCCGTCGATTGGCCATACCCGAATTTACACCAGCTTGACGGACGTGACCCGAAGCGCTGTGCGCCGGTGCCCTTTGATGTCATGGAAATAATGCGTCGCAGGAAGTTCAGATTCCGGTCCCTTCAGCGTCGTCAGGACAGCTTCAGCGAAAGCGGTGGCATCATTTTCCAACGCAATCTCTTGCAGATCGTCGATTGCCAGAAGGCCGTTCGGGCGGCGGTTCCTGATCGTGGCCATGCGTGCATCATCCCAACAGGCATGGACCAGCCGCACCCCGCCCAGATCAAGGAACAGGGGCAGCGACAGGAACCACTCCATCGTCTCGTTCGTGTCCGGATGCCCAACCGGGAATTCATCAAGAAACGTCTGGTGCTGGTCCGTGTTCTTGGCCGAATGCGCCCGCATGTAGCCATCGTCCGTGCCATCGGCGTTCAGATCAGGACGGTGGTAAAGCAGCGCGTTTAATTCATGATTGCCCATGATCGCCACGGCATGTCCCTGATCGCGCATGGTGCGGACGAGGGTCAGGACAGACCGGTTCGCGCGGCCCATATCGATGAAATCGCCAAGGAAGGCAGCAATGCGTCCCTCCGGATGTACCCACGACGCACTGCCTTGCACATAGCCGAGGCTTTCGAGCGTAGATGTCAGGCGGTCGATGTCCGCGTGAATGTCGGGGATGATGTCATATGCTTGCGTCATGCGAGTTGACCCCAAAAGCCGGACTTGCGGCCATGGTCCCGGCGCAAGCGGGCGACATAGTTCGCATGAGGCTCGACCGTCCCAAAGTTCTCGATCTGGCTGGCCAGTGCATCACATTCGGCCAGGTGTCGCGCCGCATGCTGATAGCGGCTCGATCTTCCGGCGTTCAGTGTGAAGTCGATCATCGCCCGCAATGCCAGTGAGGCAGCCAGCGGATAGCGCGCCGACAGGGCCTCGGCGGCCGGGGTCAGGATTTCGTAGCGATCACCGTCCAACGCGTCGAACCGTTGTTGCACCAACTGCGCTGCCCGGCCCAGCGCTGGCCAGTGGATCAGGAAATGCAGCGCCGAAAGGGGTTCAGGGTAGGCAACGGCATGGGCCATCGCCTGCTCTTCGGCCTCGACATCGTCGAAATCCGCCAGGCGCTTCAGATAGGCGCGCAGATGGTCCGAGGCGAGGCTGCGGTGATAGCACTCCAACCGGAACGCCTGCGCCTCGTCCGACCGGCCAAGCGCCTCGAGCACATCCAGCCGGGCAACCTGCCATTCCTCGGGCACCCAAGCGCGACCCCCGAACTCGGCCCGCTCCAGAAACCCCAACGCGTCCCCTGCCCGTCCAGCGGCCAGCAACCGCGCGGCGATCTCCGCAGCGATCTTCGGCACCTTGCGCGTTGCGGGATCGTATTGGACGATGAAGGCGTCCACGTCGCCCATCGCATCGGCAATGTCCTTCAGCGCCATCCGCACCAGGCTTTGTCGGGCGCGTTCTTCCATCTGATGCGCATAGGTGGCGCCGCCGCTGCCATAACCCACCGCCTCCCATTCCCCCTTCGGCGGCACAGGAACCGGGGCTGCCGCCAGCGCCTCGATGCGCGCCTTGAGATGCGCAAGCCCCTCGGCCCCCAGTGCTGGGGTAAGGATGGCGATGAGGCCGTCAAATTGGCCGTAGCCATTGTCGCGCAAAGCCTCGATCGCCGCATCGGCGAGCGTCTCGGGAGGCGGTCCGGCTGCAAGTGCGATCTCACCCAGCAGCGCGCAGGCATCGTGAAACACACCAATGACGATGCCGCTGCTGTCGTCGCAGCGCTCGAACAGTGGCGTGGCAACCTGCATGAAGCGCCAGGTCAGAGCCAGCCCTTCGGCAGGGTCGGCGGGTGCGATCTGCTCCTTGATCGCCCGAAGCTGGCTTTCCAGATCGGTGACCAGCTGCTTGCGGTTCTGCCAGTTCACGAAACTGCGCGCCCGCGCGATGCTGGTCAGCCGTTTGGCCACCTCGCGCCCGGCTTCCTTCGGGCTTTGCGCCCCCGCCAGTTCCAGCCGCAGCCGCCGCTTGGCCACGGCCGATCCGGTGCTAATTTCGATCAGCAGTTCGGCCAGGCGCTCTGCGCCCAGCGCCTCCAGGTTCTTTGCATTGAGGGTGGACTTCGACGCCATGTGGATTCCGCTGCTTTTCGCAGACCTTAGCAGCGCGACCGAAAGACCGGAACCTGAGTTCTGATTCGCAGGAACCAGTGGTTGCGCCCAAAAGCGCCAAGCAGCCCCAGCGCAGATTTGCGGGGCTTTTCCTTTTTATTCGCAATATCAATGTGTTCGTTGACTAGCCCGATGCATTGCCCACAGTGGAAGCCAGCCAACCTGAAAAGCCGATTTCCCATGCCCAAGCTCACCAAGCGCATCGTCGACGCCGCAGACATCCAGCCCACCGAATACTTTGTCTGGGACAGCGACATTCCCGGCTTCGGCCTTCGCGTGCTACCCAGCGGCCGCAAGGGCTATGTCGTGCAATACCGCGCCGGACGCCGGTCGCGGCGGATCAGCCTCGGGCCAAACACAGTGCTGACCTGCGAGCAGGCGCGCACTCGCGCAATCACAATCGTTGCCGCTGCCCGCAACGGACAGGATCCCGCCGCCGAACGCGACGCCGGGCGCAAGGCGATTACGATCAAGGAACTGGCGGAGCGGTTCGACAAGGAACATATCGCCATCCGCGTGAAGGCCAGCACGGGGAAAGAGTATCGCCGGAACCTGCAGCGGTTCATCCTGCCCGCGCTGGGGCAGCTAACGGTCACGGGGATCACTCGGGCCGATGTCGCCAAATTCCACCACGACCTGCGGCACATCCC
>JADLBY010000215.1 GCA_020847445.1 Sphingomonadaceae bacterium
AATCGCAACGGTCGTCGAAAGCACGAATTTTAGTGCCGATCGGTCGCCGAAAGCACGAAACCTAACGGTTTCACCCTGCCCCCTATTCGGCCACAAATATCGTTGAGCTGATCGCGTCTTGCATCAGCCAAGCGGGGATCGGCTGTGACCACATAAACGAATGCCCGGCACGAAGGCCGGGCACCCTGGAACGTATGAGCGATGCTTGCAGGCATCGAACGAGACGTAAGACCCCTCTCTCATACCCGTTCCTGAGCTTTGGTTCAAGGGAGCGTGCTTCGCGCCACGGATGAGTTTTGCCTGGTCCAGCCTCCATTTGGAGGTTGAATATGGCTTTGTCAGTTGGGGACGCTGCGCTGTCCGCGCTGGGTGGCATGGTATCGCGGCGCAAGCCCACGCGGTCAGGAGCCATGCATCGCACGGGCGCACCTGTTAGGCGCGACAGTGCGGAAGCAGGGACTTTCGAGGAAACCTTCTTCACGGTTCCCGCCAAGGGCTGAGAACGGCGGTGCAAAATTAGGCCACGGTAGCGGCGGCGCAGTGCTGCTGCGGGCGGCGTAAAAGTCGTCCACTTTTCCCTTTTCGCGAAGCTGGCGAGGAGGGATGAGGGATTTACACCGTGGAACTTTACCTGAGGGTTCGTCTGGCGTGTTCTGAAGGCATGAGCCAGCGCGAGGCAGCGAAGCATTTCAACATATCGCGCGACACGGTTCGCAAGATGCTGTCGTATTCGGTGCCGCCCGGTTACCGTCGCAGCGCCCCGGTGCGGCGACCGAAGCTGGAAGCGTTCATACCGATCATCGATGGCTGGCTGGAAGGGGACCGGTCGGTTCCGCGCAAGCAGCGCCATACGGCGAAGCGTGTGTTCGACCGCCTTCGCGAAGAGCATGGCTTCACCGGAGGCTACACGATCATCAAGGATTACATCCGGGAGCGGGATCAGCGCAGCCGGGAGATGTTCGTGCCGCTGGCGCACGCCCCCGGCCACGCACAGGCTGATTTCGGCGAGGCTCTGGTCGAGATCGGCGGTGTGGAGCAGAAGGCGCACTTCTTCGTGCTCGATCTGCCACACAGCGATGCCTGCTACGTGCGGGCCTATCCGGCGGCCGTTGCCGAGGCGTGGATGGACGGCCATGTTCACGCCTTTGCGTTCTTTGGCGCGGTGCCGCTCTCGATTGTTTACGATAACGATCGCTGCCTGGTCTCTAAGATCCTTCCTGACGGCACGCGGCGGCGCGCGAGGCTGTTCAGCGCCTTTCTGTCGCACTACCTGATCCGCGATCGTTACGGCCGCCCTGGCAAGGGGAACGACAAGGGCAGCGTTGAAGGTCTGGTCGGCTATGCCCGCCGCAACTTCATGGTCCCGATCCCCCGGTTCGCGACATGGGAGGCGTTCAACCTGTGGCTCGAGGAGCAATGCCGCAAACGGCAGAACGACCTGCTGCGCGGCGAGAGCGAGACGATCGGCGAGAGGCTGCGGCGCGATCTGGCGGCGATGCAGGACCTGCCGGGTTCCCGCTTCGAAGCCTGTGACCAGACCAGCGGCCAGGTCTCGTCGCAGGCGCTGGTGCGCTACCGGACCAATGATTACTCAGTACCGGTACGCTTCGGCCACCAGGAAGTATGGATCAGGGGCTATGTCGGCGAGGTGGTGATCGGCTGCCGGGGCGAGGTCATTGCCCGTCATCCCCGCAGCTATAGCCGCGAGGACGTGATCTTCGATCCGGTCCATTACCTTCCCCTGATCGAACAGAAGATCAATGCCCTCGATCAGGCCGCGCCCCTGCAGGGCTGGGAACTGCCCGAGGCGTTTGTGACGCTGCGCCGGCTGATGGAAGCGCGCCTGAACCGTCATGGGGGCAAGCATGGCCGGCGCGAGTATGTGCAGGTGCTGCGCCTGCTGGAAAGCTTCACGCTTGCCGATCTGCATGGCGCGGTGAAGCAGGCCCTCGACATGGGGGCAATCGGCTTCGATGCGGTGAAGCACCTTGTATTGTGCCGGGTTGAACGCCGGGTGCCCAGACTGGACATGGCGATCTATCCCTACCTGCCCAGGGCCAAGGTGGAGACGACATTGGCGCGCTCGTACATGCGGCTGTTGTCGGGCGATACGAAGGATGCGGCATGAGCAGCCCGGCGCCCGAACTGCTGCTCACCAATCACCTCAAGACGCTCAAGCTGCCGACGTTCCTGCGTGAGCATGACAAGCTGGCCCGGCAATGCGCGGCAGAGGGCGTGGATCATGTCCGCTATCTTGCCCGGCTTGTCGAACTGGAACTGATCGACCGGGAACGCCGGATGGTCGAGCGCCGGATCAAGGCCGCGCGGTTCCCGGCGGCCAAGAGCCTCGACAGCTTCGATTTTACCGCCATCCCGAAGCTCAACAAGATGCAGGTGCTCGAACTGGCGCGCTGCGAATGGATTACCCGGCGCGAGAACGTCATCGCCCTTGGCCCGTCGGGAACCGGCAAGACCCATGTCGCGATCGGTCTGGGCCTCGCGGCTTGCCAGAAGGGCCTGACGGTCGGTTTTACCACCGCGTCCGCGCTGGTCAGCGAAATGATGGAAGCACGCGACGAACGCCGCCTGCTGCGCCTGCAAAAGCAGATGGCCGGATACAAGCTTCTCATCATCGACGAGCTGGGGTTCGTTCCCCTGTCAAAGACCGGCGCGGAACTGCTGTTCGAGCTGATCTCGCAGCGTTACGAGCGTGGCTCGACGCTGATCACCAGCAACCTGCCGTTCGACGAATGGACCGAGACGTTCGGTTCCGAACGTCTGACCGGCGCGCTGCTCGACAGACTGACCCACCACGTCAGCATCCTGGAAATGAATGGCGAAAGCTATCGTCTGGCCCAGAGCCAGGCACGAAAAGCACGCCCCAACCCCTGACAGAAATGACAATCCGGGTGTTGGCGACCCCCGCTCGGGCTACGCCCTCACGGCGCTCGCCAACACCCGGATCAACTGGCCTGGTTTTGCGCCGCCCAATGGCCGACTTTGACTCCGCCGTTGACACCTCCCGTTTCTAGAAAAAGCCCGTCACTGCCGTGCGCCAAGGCGGCAACATGGGCCAGTGCGCCGGTCCAGTCGTAAGTTGGCA
>JADLBY010000216.1 GCA_020847445.1 Sphingomonadaceae bacterium
ACACCGATATTGGCACCGACCGGCGAGATCAGGCGGTTGTTGATGCCGATCACCTTGCCTTCGAGATTGAACAGCGGGCCACCCGAATTGCCGGGGTTGATCGCGGTGTCGGTCTGGATGAAGCGGTCATAGGCACCACCCGCGCCGATATTGCGCTGCAGCGCCGAAACGATACCGGCGGTGACGGTGCTGCCAAGGCCGAGCGGGTTGCCGATCGCGATCACCCAGTCGCCGACGCGGTTATTTTGCGAGCTTGCCATTTCGACATAGGGAACGCCCGTTACCTTGATCTTGAGCAGAGCGAGGTCCGAAGTGGCATCGCGACCGATGATGTCGGCCTTGAACTCGCGGCCGTCGAACAGGGTGACGGTCACCTCGTCAACGGCATCGCCCTTGGGGCCGCCGGCGACGACATGGTTGTTGGTGACGATCAGGCCGTCGGCGCTGACGAAAAAGCCCGATCCGCCGCTTTGCTGTTCCTGTGTGACCGGGCGGCGTTCGCCGGTGAAGGGATTGAAGCTGGTGGCGACCTGCACCTTCTGTTTGGTCGCAATGTTGACGACTGCGGGCTGCAGCTGCGCCGCCAGATCGGCGAAGCTGCTGGGCGCGCCGCGCGGCGCGAGGCCGGACTGGGCAATCGCCACCGGGCCGGTTACGGAGACGGGTCCGGGATTGCCGGTCGAAAGCGCAAAGGCGCTGCCCGAAAGCAGAAGCAGGGCGGTCACTCCATAAGCGTAACGCACGATAGTCATTCCCTTCGTTCAAAACGCGCCGACAGGGTCGGCTTCAATAATTGCTCGTCCTTGCGGCGAAAAAATGAACGCCGATTGAACGCTTCCACGTGGTTGCCCGCCGCTTGGCGAACCGACAACTGCATTCGACAAACGACAATGGCCTAGCGCCCCTCGCGGAAATTGCGCAGATATTCGTTGTTCGGCGACAGCACGATGTTGGTGCTGCCATTGCCATTCTGGTCATCCTGCAGGAAGGTCCGCCGATAGGACTGCATCGAACGGTAGAAATCATAGAAATCCGCGTCCTTGTTGTAGCTTGCGGCGTAAATCCGCGCGGCTTCCGCCTCGGCATTGGCGCGGATGATCTGCGCCTCCTTCTGCCCTTCGGCATCGATCGCGATCGCTTCCTGCTGGCGTGCGCTCTGCATGCGCTGGAATGCGGATTTCAGCGGAGCTCCATCGGGCAGATCGGCCCGCTTGATGCGCACATCGATGATTTCGGCACCATATTTGCGCGCTTCCTGATTGAGCGCCTTTTGCACATTTTCCATCACTTCGCTGCGCTCGGGGCTGAGCATGGTGGCGAAGGAGCGGCGGCCCAGCTCGTTGCGCAGGGACGACCCGAGGATCGTGCGCAGCTGGTCACGCAGCCGTTCCTCGGTGCGGATCGTCTTGTACATCACGATCGGCCGGGTGATGCGGAACCGGGCAAAGGCATCGACCTGCAGCCGCAACTGGTCGGTCGACAGCACTTCCTGCCGCTCCATCTCGACGCTCAGCACGCGCTTGTCGATGAACTGCACCTGCTCGACCAGAGGGATGCGGAAGGCGAGGCCGGTAAAGCGTTCGCCGAACTGCTGTTTGGGCTTATACCCGTTCACCACGCGCAGCGGCTGGCCATAGGTGCTGATGATCGCCTGCTTGGTTTCGGGAACGACCGAAACCGACATGCCGATGATGACCAGCCCGGCCAATGCGCCAAGGGCAAGCGGAACGGGGCGTTTTGTGATGGCGCGGTTCATTGCTTCTTCCCCGTAACGGTAACGGTTTCACCATCGGCAGCAACCTGGCGGCGCTGGATTTCGGGCAATGGCAGATAGGGCGTGACGTTGCCACTTTCGACGATGGTCTTGTCCACCTTGCCCAATATCTGCTCCATGGTTTCATAATAGAGGCGGCGGCGCGTCACTTCGGGCGCGGTGCGATACTGTTCGTAAATCTTGTCGAATTCGGCGGTTTCGCCGCGCGCCAGCTCGGTGACGCGGCTGGCATAGGCCCGTGCCTCGTTGAGATAGCTTTCGCGGCGCTGCTGCGCGGCGTTCACCTCGCGGAAGGCATCATTGACCTCGGCCGGGGGGTCGGATTCGCGGATCGAAATGCTCTGGATCATCACGCCTGCCCGATATTCGTCGAGGATGGCCTGCATGCGCTGACGCACCTGGCCTTCGATTTCGGACCGTCCGCCACCGATGACCTGGATCAGGTCGAAATTGGCAACGGCGGCGCGCATCGCACTTTCGGCGACTTCGCTGACGCTGCGTTCGGGATCGTCGAGCTGGAACAGATAGAGTTCGGGATCGCGGATAGACCAGCGGATGTCGTAGGCCATATCGACCAGATTCTGGTCGCGGGTCAGCACCAGATTTTCGCTGTTGGCGCGGGCCGAACCGATCGAGGTGGTGCGGATCTGGGCGGTGTCGACCTTTTCCAGCGTCTGGATCGGGGCGGGCCAGGTAAAGGTAATCCCCGAATCCGCCGTTCGCGAATAGCTGCCAAAGGTCGTAACAACACCCTCCTGTTCGGGCCCGATGCGGTGCATACTCGTCCAGACCAGCCACAGCGCGACCAATCCGCCTGTGATCAGCGGCCACCAGCTTTTGCCATCGGCGCGCGGGGGAAGGCCGCCAAAGCCGCCACCCTTGCCGCCGCCACGGCGGAAAATCTCTTCGAGCGAAGGCCCGCGCGGACGCCCGCTTGTGGCGCCTTGCGGTTCCCAAGGATTGGCCGACTTTGCATCATCATCGCCACTGCCTGCTGGCGGAGCAGACGGCTTGCCGCCGCCCTGCCTGCCACTGTCGCCCGAACCCGGCAGGTCCCAGGGCCCCTTGCTTTCATTGTGCGACGCCTGCGGCGTGCCGCCATCCTCTTTCTGCATCATGGCCGACATATAGGTACGCCGTTTCAAGAAAAACAGTGTCATTCCCGACAATCTGATTCTATTCGCCTTTTGATGGTTGATATCGACAAGATCGGGGCAGCGGTTGCCGGGGTTGCGCAGGGGCGCGTCAGTGGAATCAGGGAGAAGGACGGAACCGTCTCGATGATGGTCGATGTGTCCGGACTGGATAATGCCGCGCGCGACGCGCTTGTCGCCGGGATCAGCGCCGCCGTGGCGGATGTCGCGCCGGGCGCGCCGGTCCGGTTGCTGCAGACGGCGGAACGGATCGTTCCCAAACTGATCGCGGTTGCCAGCGGCAAGGGCGGCGTGGGCAAGTCGACATTGTCGGCAAATCTGGCGGTCGCGATGCGCAGGGCCGGGCGTGCTGCCGGGCTGGTCGATGCCGATATATACGGTCCGTCGCAAACCCGCCTGCTCGGCGTCGAGGGCGTAAAGCCGGAGGCAGAAGGCAAGAAAATGTTTCCGACGCCGGGCGCTGGCGGCGTTCCCTTCCTGTCCATGGGGCAGCTGGCCGCCCCCGGCCAGCCCATTGCCTGGCGCGGGCCGATGGCGGGGCAGGCGCTGGCGCAACTGGTCGATGCACATTGGGGCGACGTCCGCGAGATCATCGTCGACATGCCGCCGGGCACTGGCGACATCCAGTTGTCGATGATCCAGAAGCACAAGCCGGTGGGCGCCGTCATTGTTTCCACGCCGCAGGATCTGGCGCTGATGGACGCGACCCGCGCGATCGGCTTTTTCAATCAGGCGCAGGTGCCGATCATCGGCCTTGTCGAGAATATGGCAGGCTATATCTGCCCGCATTGCAGCGAAGTCAGCGATCCCTTTGGCAGCGGCGGTGCGCAGGCGGCGGCGGCCGAACTGGGCATTCCCTTTCTCGGCCGTATTCCGCTCGACATTGCGGTGCGCGTGGCGAGCGACGCGGGGGAACCGCCCGCGCTGGGTGATGGGCCGGTGGCAGGCGCCTTTGCCGATATCGCCCGCCGCGTCGGCACATGGCTCGACAACCAGCGGAACGGCGGATGACCGACGACAAGCCCGGCATCGAACTGTCGCGCCGCAACCTTCTGATTGGCGGCGGAGCCGGGGTCGGCCTGCTGGTGGCCTGGGGGCTGTGGCCGCGCGAATATCTGCCCAATATGGTGTCGCGCCAAGGCGAGCATCTGTTCGGCCACTGGCTCAAGATCGGTGAGGACGGACGGCTGACAATCGCGGTTCCGCAGGCGGAAATGGGGCAGGGGAGCTATACCGCGCTTGCGCAGATCGTTGCAGGGGAACTGGGCGCGGACTGGCGCACCGTCGGGGTCCAGCCCGCTATCCCAAGTCCGGTATTTGCCAACGCGCTGTTCGTCCGCGAATGGCAGTCCGCCTTGCTCCCGGAACGGCTGGGGATATTCGGCAACGGGGCAATTCCGGAAAATCTTCTCGATCGCTGGGCCGAACGCAATAGTTTCATGATTACGGCGGGTTCGACCTCGATCCGGCAATTCGAACTGCCGTGCCGGATTGCGGGCGCTGCAGCCCGGACGATGTTGTGCATGGCTGCGGCCAGCCGCTGGGATACGGCCTGGGAAAATTGCGAGGCGGCGAATGGCTTCGTGCTGTTCGAAAACAGGAAAATCCCGTTCGCAGAGCTGGTCGCCGAAGCGGCGGAATTTGAACCGCCCAGCCAGGTGCCGTTGCGGCCGAACGCCTCGAATGGCTTGTCCGGAAAAGATGTCGAGCGGCTGGACGTGGCGGCGAAGATCGATGGCAGCGTCAATTTTGCGGGGGATATCCGGCTTCCAGACATGCTGTTTGCGTCGGTCAGGGGCGGGCCGATCGGCGACACCCGGCTGAAGCAGATCGAACGGAGCGGCGCAAACGGCATCAAGGGGCTTGTCGATATCGTTCGCACTGACAATTGGGTGGCCGCGCTTGCCACCAACTGGTGGGCGGCGAACAAGGCGCTTGATGCGATCGCACCGACCTTTCAAACGAAGGGCCGGATGCCCGAGAGCGCGGCGATGAACGAGGCCATGGAGCGTGCGCTCGACAAGGGCCCGGGCGCGCGGTTCGTCGATACCGGTTCGGTCGATGCCGCGCTTGACAAGAAGTCGGGCACCCGGGTCTTTCGCAGCCAATATGCGGTGCAGCCTGCCGTTCACGCGCCGATGGAAACACGCAGCGCGACGGCGGAATTCAAGAATGGGCGCCTGACGCTCTGGCTGGCAACGCAAGCACCAGAAGCGGCGCGGGCAGCGGCGGCAAGGGCGATTGGTGTCGATCCGGGTGCGGTCGCGCTGATACCGATGCAGGCTGGCGGCAGTTTCGGCCGGAATCTGGATTCGCAAATCGCCGCTCAGGTTGCGATCTTGTCGCGCCACACCGGCCGCCCCGTGCAGCTCGTCTGGTCGCGACCGGAAGAGTTTATCCGCGATTGCGTGCGCCCGCCCGCGCTGGCGCGGATGACTGCGGCGCTCGACAGCGGAGGGCAGATTGCGGGGCTTGCCGTCCGCATTGCCGTTCCGTCCACCGCGCGGGAACAGATGGCCCGCGTGCGCGGTGCGTCACCGGTCGAAGCCTTGCGCGCGACAGCGGGGGAGGATGATCGGCTCGCGATCGACGGGGCCATACCGCCATATGCCATTCCCAATCTGACAGTAGACCATTTCCCGGTGGAGCTGCCCTTGCCGACGGGGATGTGGCGCGGAAATGCGCACAGCTATACCGCATTCTTTGTCGAGAGCTTCATCAACGAACTGGCCGCAGCGGCGGGCGTCGAACCCTTGTCATACAGAATGCAGATGCTTGTCGGCCAGACTCGTCTCGCCCGCTGCCTTACCGGCGTGGCCGCACTGGCGGGGTGGGACGGCGGTGTGGGCGCCAGCGGCAAGGGGCTTGCCTGCCATTCGATGTATGGCAGCCATATTGCCGTCATTGCTTCGGCACGCACCGATGCCAGCGGGGTACGGGTCGACCGGATTTCGGCGATGGTCGACTGCGGGCGGCTGATCAATCCGGAAATCGCGCGGCAGCAGATCGAGGGCGGCATGATCTTCGGACTGGCCCAGGCCTTGGGGTCGTCGACCGAATATGAAAGTGGCCTGCCGGTTGCGCGACGATTGCGCGACATCGATTTGCCGGTGCTTGCAGATATCCCCGAAATCGAGATCGAATTTGTCCGTAGCGACGAAGAACCCGGCGGTGTGAGCGAACTGGGCGTACCCGCTGTTGCGCCCGCCATATCGAACGCGCTGTTTTCGGCGGCGGGCATCAAATTGAGGGAATTACCCTTATTGTCCCGCGGGCTGTAAGCGATAGGCGCAGCGCATGGATATTCCGGCCAACCACCCTGTCATAAGCGCCCCGCGCACCGGCGTGCTGCTGGTCAATCTCGGCACACCGGACGCGCCGACCGCCCCGGCGGTGCGCCGGTATCTGAAGCAGTTTCTTTCGGATCGCCGTGTGGTCGAGATAGCGCCGATCCTGTGGCAACCGATTTTGCGCGCAATCATCCTGAATGTCCGGCCAGCGAAATCGGCGGCGAATTATGCGAAGATCTGGATGCCGGAAGGTTCGCCGCTCGCGGTCTACACCGCGATGCAGGCACGCGCGCTGCAGCAGCGGCTGGGCGGGCAAATCGATGTTCGCTTTGCCATGCGCTATGGCGAACCGTCGATGACGCGGCTGTTGCAGGCGATGAAGGCAGATGGATGCGACCGCATCCTGCTGGCACCGCTTTACCCGCAATATTCGGGGGCGACCACTGCGACGGTCGTCGACGAGGCGGCGCGTGCGCTGCACAATATGCGCTGGCAGCCAGCGCTCAGGATATTGCCTGCCTATCATGACGACCCTGGCTATATTGCGGCGCTGGCCTCTTCGCTGCGCAACGCGCTGGCCGGGCTCGATTTCGAACCCGATGCCATCGTCGCCAGCTTTCATGGCATGCCCGAACGAACGCTGCATCTGGGCGACCCCTATCATTGCCAGTGCCAAAAGACGGCGCGGCTGCTGTCGGAGGCGCTGGAGCGTCCGCTTGTCGTCGCCTTCCAGTCGCGTTTCGGACGGGCCAAATGGCTGGAGCCGTCAACCGAAGCGACGATCAGGCAGCTGGCGGCTGCGGGCAAAAGACGGCTCGCCGTCTGTGCGCCCGGCTTCTCGGTCGACTGTCTGGAAACGCTGGAAGAACTGGCGATGCAGGGCAAGGCGCAATTCATGGAAGCAGGCGGCGAGCGCTTTGCCTATCTGCCGTGCCTGAATGCCGACGAACCGGGCATGGACATGCTCGAATCGCTCGTCCGGCGGGAGCTGGCCGGCTGGCTGTGAATAGCGATGCACTGACGTTTACGGAAACTTGTTGCCTGTCCCGACTCTGGTTATGCCGCTCATAAGACTAATAAACTGTCAGGAGTGGATGAGATGACGCGCATTGCGGTGGTAACCGGCGGCACACGCGGTATTGGCGAGGCAATCAGCCTGAAGCTGAAAGAAAAGGGGCGTTTTGTTGTCGCCAATTATGGCGGCAATGATGCGGCCGCCAAGGAGTTTTCCGACCGCACCGGCATCGCCGTCCGCAAATGGGATGTGGGCGACCATCAGGCCTGCCTCGACGCTTGCGCCGCCATTGAAGCCGAATTCGGCCCGGTCGATATCATGGTCAACAATGCCGGTATCACCCGCGACGCAACGATGGTGAAGATGAGCTTCGAGCAATGGGATGAAGTCATCCGTGTTGACCTGACCGGCTGTTTCAACATGGCGAAGGCGGTGTTTGCCGGGATGCGCGAACGCAAATGGGGCCGCATCGTCAATGTCGGTTCGGTCAACGGGCAGGGCGGGCAGATCGGCCAGGTCAACTATGCTGCGGCCAAGTCGGGCATCCACGGCTTTACCAAATCGCTGGCCATGGAGGGGGCGCGCTTCGGGGTCACCGCCAACGCGATCGCGCCGGGCTATATCGCGACCGACATGCTCGCCACCATCCCCGATAATGTGATGGAAAAGATTGTGGCCCAAATTCCGATCGGCCGCCTCGGCCAGGCGGAGGAAATTGCGCGCGGCGTGGAGTTTCTGACCAGCGATAATGCCGGGTTCATCACCGGATCGACGCTGTCGATCAATGGTGGCCAGCATATGTACTGATCATGGCTGACCGGTCGCCTTATCATCCGCCGGTCAAGCGTAGCGTCACCATCTCCGGGCATCAGACCTCGATCAGTCTCGAGCCTCTGTTCTGGGACATGCTGAAAACGGCGTCGGAGGAAACAGGGCTGCCGGTCAATGCGCTTGTCGCGGCCATCGACAATGAACGGCTGGCATCGCCTACACCCAGCGGCCTGGCGGGCGCGGTGCGTATCTGGCTTGTGCAGCGGCTCGGCAAAGCCGGATCATAGCCCGGCTTCAACCGCGATCCGCACGGCATCCGCCGCGTTGGACGTCGACAGCTTCCTGAACAGCAGCATGCGGTGCATCTGCACGGTCTTTTCGCTCAGCGTCAGCATATAGGCGATCTGCTTGGTGCGGTATCCCTGCGCCATCAGTTGCAAGATCTCGCGCTGGCGTGGCGACAAAGTGCCGACCAGATCGACGGCCTGTTGCTGGCGAATGGCTGCGATGCTGTCGTCGGCTCGGGGGATTTCGACCTGAGAGCCGATAAAGAATTCGATCCGGCCATCGGCATCGAACAGCGGCGCAAGCATCACGGCATTGCGGAATTTGGTGCCGTCTTTCCTGTAGTTCACCAGTTCCGCCAGCGTCGGTTTTTGTTCCGATATCGCACGGCGCAGCTTCTCGGTTTGCGCCGTGTCGGTATCTGCACCACGCAGGAACCGGCAGTTGCGGCCGATTATGTCAACCGCATCATAGCCGGTCAGGTCCAGAAAGGCCCGATTGACCGCGATCAGAGGATTGTCGGGCTGGTTCGGGTCGCTGACGACAGTGGCGATCGGGCTGTGCCGGATCGAATCCAGCACCGGATGGCGCTTCCCGCGTGCAGCGATGGGCTCAGTCGGCACCCACGCGCTCGATATCGGCCCCGACAAGGCTCAATTTCTCCTCAAGCCGTTCATAGCCGCGATCGAGATGATAGATGCGGCTGACCTCGGTCTGGCCCTCGGCAACCAGCCCGGCGATGATCAGGCTCATCGATGCGCGCAGATCGGTCGCCATGACCGGTGCACCGGTCAGGCCGGGAACGCCGTGGACAATCGCGGTGCGGCCCTTGGTTTCGATATGCGCGCCCATGCGGTTAAGCTCGGGCACGTGCATATAGCGGTTTTCGAAGATGGTTTCGGTCAGCACGCTGGCGCCATCGGCCATGCACAGCATCGCCATGAACTGCGCCTGCATGTCGGTGGCGAAACCGGGATAGGGTGCCGTCGAAATCGTCAGCGGCTTCAGGCGGCCTTCGGCGGCGACGCGCAGCCCGCCCTTGATCGATTCGATGGTGACGCCCGCGGCACGCAGCGCGTCTACCGTCGCCTGCATCTCGCTTTCGTTGGCGCCAACCAGTTCGACTTCACCGCCGGTTGTGGCAACCGCGCAGGCATAGCTGCCCGCCTCGATCCGGTCGCCCATCACGCGATAGGTGGCACCATGCAGCCGGTCCTTGCCGTGGATGGTCAGGTCCGAACTGCCAATGCCTTCAATTTCCGCGCCCATCGCGACAAGCAGGTTGCACAGATCGACAATTTCGGGCTCGCGCGCGGCGTTGTGGAGGATGCAGGTGCCCTTGGCGAGCACGGCCGCCATCAGCGCATTTTCGGTCGCCCCCACCGAAACGACGGGGAAGGTATAGCTGCCACCCGGAAGCCCGCCTTTGGGCGCGGTCGCCTTCACATAGCCCGAGGCCAGTTCGATTTCCGCGCCAAAGGCTTCCAGTGCTTTCAGGTGCAGGTCGATCGGGCGGTTGCCGATCGCGCAGCCACCGGGCAGCGATACCGTCGCCTCGCCCATCCGCGCCAGCATCGGACCGAGCACAAGGATCGAGGCACGCATCTTGCGCACCAGTTCATAGGGCGCAACCGACGAAGTGATGCGGGTTGCCTCCAGCGTCATCACCCGGCCGAAATCCTCGGGGCGCGAACCGGCAATCGTGGTCGAAATGCCGAACTGGTTCATCAGATGCTGGAAACCGTCAATATCGGCGAGCCGGGGCAGGTTGCGCAGCGTCAGCGGCTCGTCGGTGAGTAGCGCGCAGGGCAGCAGCGTCAAGGCGCTGTTCTTTGCCCCCGAAATCGGAATTCGGCCTTTAAGCCTGTTGCCACCGCGAATGATTATCTTGTCCATCGCAGCGGTTTAGCGCGAAGCGCGCCGCGCGCAAGCTCATCCTTTGGCTAGCTCTTCGATGACCTGGTCCAACCGGTCCTTGCCGAAAAACATCTCATCGCCGACGAAGAATGTCGGGATGCCGAACACCCCACGCGCCGCCGCGCTTTCGGTATTGGCGACCAGCTTTGCCTTGATCGCCTCTTCCTGTGTCCTGGCGAGCAGAGCCGGACCGTCAAAGCCGTTGGCGGACAGGAAAGTGGCGATCACTTCCGGGTCGTCCATTTTCAGCCCTTCCTCCCACATCGCGCGGTTCACGGCCTCGACATAGCGGGGCAGCGCGCCTTCGTCGTCAGCGACGATCGCGCCGCGCATGATGGTCAGCGTATTCACCGGAAAATGCGGGTTCATGCGGAATTTGGCCAGCCCGTGCCTGCGGATAAAACGCTGCATTTCCAGACCTTCGTAGGAAAGCTTGGCCGGAATGTCGGCGAATTGCAGCATTGGTGCCTTGTTGCCGGTAGCTTTGAAGATGCCACCCAGCAGGCAAGGCGTAATCACCAATTCGGCACCCGCCTTTTCCAGCAGCGCGGGCAGAACGCCCAGTGTCAGATAGGCGTTGGGGCTGCCAAAATCGAAGATCAGCTCAACAGTCTTGCTCACCATTTCTCTCCCCATGGCCGTAAATCCAGCTCGTGCGTCCATGCGCTGCGCTGCTGCCTGTGCAGCATCACATAGGCCCCGGCAATCGCATCGGGCGACAGCACCAGATCGCTGGCCCTGGCCGCGTCGAAATCGGGGCGCAGGCCGCGGACAAATTCGGTGTCGATGCCGCCGTCGATGACGCTGTGCGCGACATGGATGTTCTGCGGCCCCAGTTCGCGCGCCATCGACTGGGCGAGCATGCGCAGCGCCGCCTTGGCCCCCGAAAAGGCGGCAAAGCCGGACCCGCCGCGGATCGAGGCGGTTGCGCCGGTGAAAATGATCGTGCCGCGCTGGCGCTGCACCATATGGCGCGCGACCTCGCGGCCCATCAGGAAACCGGCAAAGGCCGCCATTTCCCACACCTTGCGATAGACCTGCGCAGTCGTGTCGGTGATGCCGAAGCGGACATTGGCACCGATGTTGAACACGGCAACCTCGATCGGGCCGATGTCGCGCTCGATCCCGTTGACCAGCGCCACCATCTCGTCCTCGTCGCGCGCATCGGCCGGATAGGCCTGCGCCCGATGCCCCGTGTCGCGGATAGATTGTGCGAGTTCTTCCAGCTTGTCGGCATGGCGCGCGCGGCGGTTGACGCAGGCGGTATAGCCCTCTGCGGCAAAGGCCTTGGCTATGGCACCGCCGGTTGCATCACCTGCACCAATGATAAGGGCTGCGGACATAAGCGAATCTCCTTGGCGCTGCATAGTAACTATGATAAACATAGTGACAAGCAGTTTTTGAAAGTCCTGTCCCGATGCCGCGTCGCGCCGATCTTTCCGATACCGTTTGTCCCGTCGGGCGTTCGGCCGAGCTTGTCGGTGACCGTGCAGTGCTGCTGATCCTGCGCGACCTGTTTTTCGGTGTCCGCCGGTTCGAGGCTTTTCAGGCGAATACGGGGCTTGGGCCACAG
This sequence comes from Sphingomonadaceae bacterium, assembly GCA_020847445.1. Classification (GTDB taxonomy): domain Bacteria; phylum Pseudomonadota; class Alphaproteobacteria; order Sphingomonadales; family Sphingomonadaceae; genus Sphingorhabdus_B. Next base: position 11,780 of record JADLBY010000216.1, read on the forward strand.
CTGCTGTCGGACCGGCTCAAACGGATGGAAAAGGAAGGCGTGGTTGAAAAGCGGCGCTATCAGTTGCGGCCCGCCCGCTACGAATATTGGCTGACCGACAAGGGCAAGGCTTTGTTCGATGTGCTGTATGCCATGCGCAACTGGGCCGAACGCTGGGCTTATGCGCCGGGCGAAACCGGCGGCGACGGTCCGGCGATGCGCTATGTGCACCGCAAATGTGGTGCCGATGTCGGCCTGGCGACGATCTGCCCCGAATGTGGCGACAGGCTGGGTTATGGTGATCTGAAAGGTGAAATGTCGCCCGCGCTGCTTGCCGAGCGCACGGCGCGCGCAACCGCCTAGTTCAGGCCTTTTCCAGCGTGCATTGCAGCGGGTGCTGGTGCTTCTTGGCGAAATCCATCACCTGATTCACCTTGGTTTCGGCGACTTCATAGGTGAAAATGCCGCACACGCCGACGCCCTTCTGGTGAACATGCAGCATCACCCGCGTCGCCTGTTCGGTGTCCATCTGGAAAAATGCCTTCAGCACATGGACGACGAATTCCATCGGCGTGTAATCGTCGTTGAGCAGCAGCACCTTGTACTGGCTGGGCTTCTTGGTCTTGGGCCGGGTGCGGGTGGCAAGGCCGACGCCGGGCCCACGACGATCGTCACGATCTCCGTCGGGGCCGGCGGTGCCAATTATTGCTGAAATCTGGTCTGAAGCCATGTTCTGAAAATAGGGTAAGGTAGGGGCGTTCCGCAAGTGCTGTTAACGGTAAAGCTGCCACAAAGAAAAAGCCGCCCTTCCGCTTGGGAAGGACGGCTCTTTCCGAAATGCGCCGGTTTGTCTGGTTTCCTGCCTCCAGGGAGGAGAGGAGAGAGGGGGCAGGTGCTCTAACGCCCCGGCGCAATCCTTTCAGGAGGGCTTATGCAGCCTTCTTGAAAAAGTCAGCAGCGACCGCGAAACGGTTCGAGATCGGCTGGAACATGTCGTTGGCGAGCTTCACCAGAGCTTCGGTGTTCTTCGAACCCTGCGCAACTGCGGTGTCAAAGCCCTTGCGAACCCATTCGCCCTGCAGCTTCACGAAGTCGGTCGGGTTCTTCACGCCGGTGACTTCCTTGACGGCAGCCTGGACTTCTTCGAAGTTCTTCTTGGCATATTCGAGGTTGGTCTTGCCCAGATCCTGCGCGCCCTTGGCTGCGATCTTGCCGGCTTCGACCAGTGCTTCGAGGTTGGCCTTGTTGAATTCGGTTGCTTCAGCAGCGAACTTCTTGCCCTTTTCAGCGGCTTCGGTTGCCTTTTCGCGAACGTCTGCGAAGAAGTCAGCAGCCTTGGCCTGTGCTTCCTTGGCGGTCTTTTCAACAGTCTCAGTCATTTTCTTCACTCCTTCGGAGAGGGGTTTCTCATCAACGGAAACGATGCCGGTCACCAGCTGTTCGGCTTTCACGGGCGCAGCCTTGGGGGCCGCAGTCTTGCGGGCCTTGGTTGCGGTCGATTGAGCTTTGCTTGCCATTGTCACTGCACCATTTCTGTTTTGTTGCAGTGCACAATAATGCTGCGGCGGGAGGAAGTCAATGGAATATTGTGCAGCGCACAAAAAATAAAATCCGCCTATTACAGCGGATTATCGGAAAAGCTGTCCCCGGAGACAGGCACCGGGGACAGTATAGGCGATGCGTTTGCTATGCCGCTTCGTCGATAACCAGACGTTCGAACCGGTCATAGTGATAATCTGCAGAACCGAACTGGCCTTCGATGAGCGTCGCGCGCTTGAAATAATGGCCGATCGCCAGTTCCTGCGTGATGCCGATGCCGCCATGCGTCTGGATCGCGTTCTGGCCGACAAATTTTGCGCCGCGCGAAACCTTCGCCTTGCACTGCGACACCGCGGCCATGCGCTCGTTCGCCGGCTTGTCGAGGTGCAGCGTGGCAAAGGTGGTCATCGATTTTGCCTGTTCGACCTCCATGAACATGTCGACCATGCGGTGCTGCAATACCTGGAAGCGGGCAATGGGCTGGCCGAACTGCTGGCGCTGCTTCGAATAGTCGAGCGTGCCTTCGTGCAGCTTTGCCATCACGCCGGTCGCTTCGGCGCACACCGCGACGGTTGCTTCGTCAACCACGCGGTCGATCAGGTCGATCCCGCCCGCGAGCAGGGCATCACCGGGGATCGCGACATTTTCGAAATAGATTTCGGACGCGCGGTTGCCGTCGACGGTCGGATAGTCGCGGCGGGTGATGCCGGGCAGGTTGGCGTCGATCAGGAACAGTTCGACGCCGTTGCGTTCGCGGGTCGATCCGCCGGTGCGTGCGGTGACGAGCAGATGTGTCGCCCAGGGCGCGCAATAGACCACACCCTTGTGGCCGTTGAGGATATAGCCGCCGCCATCGGCCTTTGCCGTGGTGCGGATATTGGCGAGGTCATAGCGACCCTGCGGTTCGGCATAGGCGAAGGCGATGATGCTTTCGCCGGAGATGATGCCGGGGATATGTGCGGCGGCTTGCGCACCGCCGACAGCCTTCAGCGCACCGCCGCCGATCACCACGGTTTGCAGATAGGGCTCGATGGCGATGACCTTGCCGAACTCCTCCATCAGCAGCGCATTTTCCAGAGCTCCGCCGCCCAGACCGCCATGCTCCTCGCCAAAGGCGGCGCCCAGCAGGCCGAGTTCGGTGGCAAGCGCATTCCAGATGCCGGGGTCACGGCCCACATCGGTTGCGATCATTTTCTGCCGCGTTTCGAAATCATAGGTATCGGCCAGAAAGCGCGCGAGCGTATCGCGGATCATGCCCTGGGTTTCGTTATAGGTAAAATCCATATTAGAAATTCCGTCTTTCCTTAACTCGTCATCCTGAACCTGTTTCAGGATAACGAGCAGCGGTGGAGTGTTATCCTGAAACAGGTTCAGGATGACGAATGATGTTGGCTAGAGACCCAATACCATCTTGGCGATGATGTTGTGCTGGATCTCGTTCGATCCGCCATAAATGGTGGTCTTGCGCATGTTGAAATAGGTGGGCGCGGTGCGGTGCGCATAATCCGGGCCGATCGGATGTTCGTTGTCGCCCTCGCCAAAGCCGCGGAAATAGGGCGCGCCATAGTGGCCGACCGCTTCCAGTGCCAGTTCGGTGATGCGTTGCTGGATTTCCGAACCCTTGATCTTGAGCAGGCTCGATTCCGGCCCCGGGCCACGCCCTGCGGCTTCACCCGCAAGGCTGCGCAGCTCGGTGAATTCGAGCGCGGTCAGGTCGGTCTGCAATTCGGCGACCTTGCGCTTGAAGAATGGGTTGGCGAGCAGCGGCCGATCACCATCCGCTTCCGAACGGGCGATGTCCTTGATCCGTTCGATGCCGCGCTTCGACGCGGCAACGCCTGCAATGCCCGTACGTTCGTGCGCCAGCAGGAACTTGGCGCAGGTCCAGCCCTTATTTTCTTCATAGACGCGCTGCGAAACCGGTACGCGGACGTCTTCGAGCCAGACTTCGTTCACTTCATGCTCGCCGCCCAGCGTGATGATCGGGCGCACGGTGATGCCGGGCGTCTTCATGTCGACAAGCAGGAAGCTGATACCTTCCTGCTGCTTGGCGTCGGGATCGGTGCGGACAAGGAAGAAGCCCCAGTCGGCATGCTGTGCCATCGTCGTCCAGGTTTTCTGGCCGTTGACGATATAATCATCGCCGTCCCGCACGGCCTTGGTGCGCAGCGAGGCGAGGTCGGAGCCCGAGCCGGGTTCCGAATAGCCCTGGCACCACCAATCCTCTCCCGAAAGGATGCGGGGAAGGAAATGGGCTTTCTGTTCGGGGGTGCCAAAGGTGTAGATGACGGGGCCGACCATCGACAGTCCGAAGGGCAGCAGCCGGATGCAATCGGCGCGCGCGGTTTCTTCGGACCAGATATAGCGCTGGGTCGGGCTCCAGCCGGTGCCGCCATATTCGACCGGCCATGCAGGGGCGACCCAGCCCTTTTTGTGGAGGATGCGGTGCCAGGAAAGAAAATCCTCCTTGCCCAGTTCGTCGCCTTCATCCTGCTTGCCGCGCAGTTCGGCGGGATAGTTTTCGGCAATGAATGCCCGCACCTCGTCGCGGAAGGCGAGATCTTCGGCAGTGAATTCCATATCCATGGGCGGTCTCCTCAATTATGGCCATGTAGCGGGCACATCTGCGCAAGGCGAGCCGACTCGCAACAAAGCTGTCTCGAACGGAATTACCGGACGTTTACGTAAACGTCAATTGACCTGCAGCCATTTTCCCAACATGGTGCTGCCGGGATAGTGCCTTGAGGAGAGGGCGTTTATGGAGGAATGGCGGCGCGGCTGGCGCACCGTTTTGGGCGCGGCGCTGGCGGCGGCGACCGGCGTCAACCTGCTCTATTTCGTCTTCAGCCTGTTCATTCCGCATCTGCAAAAGGAAACCGGATGGACGCTGGGCGAATTTTCGCAGCTGCAGGCGCTGGTCGGGATAGGTTCGCTCGCCGCACCGCTGGCCGGATGGGCGATGGACCGCTATGGTTTGCGCCGGGTTTGGGCGACCGGGATGGTCGCGATTGCGCTGCTCTATTTGCTGGTCGGTTTCTCCCCGGTAATCCCGACATTGTTCGGCGTGATGGTCTTCATGACCGGGCTTATCGGAGTGGCGACAACCTCGATATCCTACACAAAGGCCGTCAATGGCTGGTTCTCCTCGCAACGTGGGCTTGCGCTGGCCTTGTCGGCCACCTGCCTTTCGCTCGCCGCTATCGTCGTGCCGCCGCTGCTCGAACGGATCATCACCCTCGAAGGCTGGCGCACCGGCTATTTCATGCTGTCTGCGCTGGCGCTGCTCATCGGTCTGCCCTCGATCCTGTTTCTGGTGGCCGACATTCCCCCGCGCGCGTCCGACCATGACGAGGCGCTGCGGCGGGCCGGGGAAGGGCCCGACCATTTTTATCGCAGCGCCGCATTCTGGCTGATCGCGCTGTGCCATGTCGGCATCAACACGCCAGCTTCGGGGATGCTCAGCCAGATGGCGCCCATGATGCTGGAGGAGGGGCTGACTTCGGCACAGGCAGCGATCGGGATTTCCGCTTTCGCTGCAGGCCAGTTTTTCGGCCGGTTGGCCTGCGGCTGGTTGCTTGACCGGGTGAACCCGCAACGCACCGCCTTTTTCTTCACATTGATCCCGGCGGTCGGTTGTGTGCTGCTGTGGCAGACGCAAAACTATTATGCCGCAGCTTTGTTCGCAGTCGCGGCCATCGGCGTGCAGCAAGGCGCAGAGATCGATCTGCTCGCCTATTTCGTCGCCCGCCGTTTCGGGCTGGATCGCTATGGGTCGATTTACGGCTGGGTGCAGGTGGCGGGCTGGATGGGCACGCTCT
>JADLBY010000217.1 GCA_020847445.1 Sphingomonadaceae bacterium
CAGGCTGCTATGGTCGGGATAGGGCACGCAGAACGAGCGACCGAAATGATGGCGTTCTTCAAGACCGGATTCTTCGATGCCGTCGCGATACCGCTTGCGCCCGCTGTCGTCGAACAGGATCATGCCGCCCGGCGCCAGATGGGCGATGGCGCGTTGCAGGCAGGCAATGCGATGGCGCCCATCAACGACGATCAGGTCGTAAAGATCGGCATTTTCGTCGATCGACCCGACATAGGGATCGCTCGCCAGACCGTCGCCCAATTCCCTGTAGCGCAACTCAATTCCGGCAATACCGGAAATCATCGCCTGAAACCGTTTGTGCCAGGCCGGGTCATGTTCCACGCTGATGACCTTTGCGGCCCGGCGCGCCAGCCAGACCGTGCTCGCACCGGCACCGGTTTCAAAGACCGTCGCCCCGGGGCGCGATTGCAGAAAAAGTTCAACCTCGCGCGTCGTCTCGACATTCCACCAGGGAAGATCGAGTTCGACCATATTTTCCGTATGATAAATGGCAAAGAGCGAGGCCAGCCAGCGCTTGTAACCATAAGCAGGCGCTGATTTGGCGGCATCGAAAAAGGTCCGCACCAGACCGCTGCGGCCGGTCGCATGCGCCAGTCCGACATAACCTTGCTTGATTGCTTGCATTGCCTTGCTCCCAGATATTCGAGGCGAGACTAGGCTTTCATGGTAAACAAAGTCCTAAAATGGTGGGCAGGCACCGGCACTCACTGACCGCCCATCCGGTCAAATTCGAAATCCGCAGCCTTTGATCCGTCCAGCGCCGAAATGCGTGCCTTGAGCTTCGATCCTTCGCGCCAGTAGCGGATACGCTGAGGGTAATCATGTTGCGCATTGGCGAAGACTATTTCGTCAGCACCGACATGGACCGCGGCAAAGCGGACGGGCTTCTGATCCCCGGCAATCGCCCAGAAGGCAAGAGTGCCATCCGCTTCGCGCACGATGCGCATATGTTCCCAAAATTCCAGTTTCTCGCCCGTTCCCGAACGGCTGGCACCAATCATGATTCCCGCGCGCGGCGGGGTCCAATATTCGTCGGCCCATTTTTCGCCGTCCACCTGATCCCACGCGCCGCTCATCCACACCGGCAGCTCATCGGCACCGGGCGCCGCCAAAGCCGGCATAGAAAACAGCGCAAGCGCAGCAAATAGTGCGGTCTTCATGGCAACAACGCTCCTCTCGTTCGTCGGCGCTGATTTTGCCACATTATGACGCCAGCGCAAACGATCAGAATTGAACCGCCAAGCGCGAGCGCATCGGGAAAATGCCGGAAAATGAGCGCGTCGATCAACAGGGCGACCGGCAGCTGGATATAGACCGCCTGCGCGGCGTCGGCCGCGGTTCCCCTGGTCGTGCCGAGATAGATCAGCCAGTGGGCTGTGCTGGCGGTCAGCGCAACGATGGTGCAACGCAAGAATACCGACCAGTGTGGCCAGCCAATGCTGAACTGATCGAGGCCGGACAGATGCCCGGCAATTGCGGTCAGCACCAGGATGGGCGCGGCTACCGTCGCCAGGGTCCACTGCAGCGCCATGGGCGATCCCGTGCCAGCAGCCAGCCGGTTGAATATCATCATCGCGGAAAAAAATCCGGCAGCCACTAGCGGCAACAGTGCGACAGCACCGACTTCCATCAGATTGGGCCGCAAAACCATCGCCACACCGGCAAGCGCGATGGCGGTCGCCAGCCAGGCCGCCTTTTGCAGATGTTCGCGCAGGAACAGCGCGGACAGCAATGCCGTGATAACGGGGCTGACAAAGACGATAGCGGTCGCCGCCGCCAATGGCATCAGGAAAAGGCTGAGGAAGAACAGGCTGGAAGAGGCCGCTATCGAAATACCCCGCCCCAGTTGCACCCAGGGCTTTGAAACATGCAGCGCCCGGGCACCCTGCCGCGCGATGACAAATGTCGCGAGCAGCGGGACGGCAATTGTAAATCTGAGTGCGGCAATGGCAGGTGCGGGCCACAATCCTGCCATCGACTTGATGACAGCGTCGCCGCACGTAAGCAGGGCAAAGCCCAGCAACGCCAATGTAAAACCGGAGGAAGAACGCATTGAAAACCTTGGTAGCGGATCAGGAATGATCGGAACGACCGGATGATCGTGTGCCGCTCCCTAGACAGTCTGCGTGCGACTCCAAAGCAATTGTTGCGGCGGCGTAACAGCGGGGCGGGGCGCTTCATTACCCATTTATTCACCATTTCACGGTAGCACCGCCGTTCAGTTGAAACTTGAACAGCATATGGGGTTCCAGTGAGCGCATTTGGCAAACGACCCGGATTGAACAACAGTCGTCCAGCTTTCGGCGTAGCCCGCCCCATGTCTGGCGGCGTCCCGCCTTCATCCGCCCCGCAAGCGCCACGGCCCGAACCGGCTGCACCACCGGCGGCTATTCCCGGTGGTGAACAGTTCCCGCCCATCGAATCGCTGGACGTTTCGCAGGGCGCAGCATCGCCGCCGCAGCAGAGCGAGGCGATGATGCGGCTGGCCGAACGTGCCGCCGGCACGGGCGAAGCCAATAGCGGCGCCGAGGGATTCGAAGCGTCGGTTCACAAGATCAAGGAGCAGGTTCTCCCCCGGCTGCTGGAACGCGTCGATCCGGAAGCGGCAGCAACCCTGAACAAGGAAGAGCTGACCGAAGAATTTCGTCCGATCATCCTTGAGGTGCTGGCCGAGCTGAAGCTGACGCTCAACCGGCGCGAACAATTTGCCCTCGAAAAGGTTCTTGTCGATGAACTGCTCGGCTTTGGCCCGCTGGAGGAACTGCTGAGCGACCCGGATATTTCCGACATCATGGTCAACGGCCCGATGCAGACCTATGTGGAAAAAAAGGGCAAATTGCAGCTTTCGGGCATCCAGTTCCGTGATGAGGAACATCTGTTCCAGATCGCCCAGCGCATCGTCAATCAGGTCGGCCGCCGCGTCGACCAGACCACCCCGCTGGCCGACGCCCGCCTGAAGGACGGCAGTCGCGTCAACGTCATCGTGCCGCCTCTCAGCCTGCGCGGCACCGCGATCTCGATTCGTAAATTCTCCGAAAAGCCGATCACCATCGACATGCTCAAGGGCTTTGGCTCGATGAGCGAGCATATGGCCACGGTGTTGAAGATTGCAGGCGCAAGCCGGATGAACATCGTTATTTCGGGCGGCACCGGTTCGGGTAAGACGACCATGCTCAACGCGCTGTCGAAGATGATCGATCCTGGCGAGCGCGTACTGACCATCGAAGACGCGGCCGAACTTCGTCTGCAGCAGCCGCACTGGCTGCCGCTCGAAACCCGTCCGCCGAACCTTGAAGGCGACGGTGCCATCACCATCGGCGATCTTGTGAAGAACGCCCTGCGTATGCGCCCTGACCGCATCATCCTCGGCGAAATTCGTGGCGCGGAATGTTTCGACCTTCTGGCCGCGATGAACACCGGCCACGATGGTTCAATGTGTACGCTCCACTCCAACAGCCCGCGCGAATGCCTTGGCCGTATGGAAAACATGATCCTGATGGGCGACATCAAGATTCCGAAGGAAGCCATCTCCAAGCAGATCGCCGACTCGGTCGACATGATCGTGCAGGTCAAGCGCCTTCGCGACGGTTCGCGCCGTACTACCCAGATCACCGAAGTGATCGGGATGGAAGGCGACGTCATCGTCACGCAGGACCTGTTCAAGTTCGAATATCGGGACGAAGATGCCGACGGCAAGATCATGGGCGAATTCGTTTCCGGCGGCGTTCGTCCCTATACTTTGGAAAAGGCGCGGCAGTTTGGCTTTGACCAGCCATATCTGGAAGCGTGCCTCTGATCGGATTCGGCAGAGCCGATTCCACTTGCATCGTCAAAGCAAGCTGCGTTAGCTTTGCGCTCCGGAATCCATCCGGGGAGGAAAGTTGCATGAAAAAACTCACCAAAGTAGCGGTCGCTGCGATTTTGCTCGCCCCGCTTGCTGCCTGCGGAAGCCAGGAAGCTGACAAGGCAGCCGAAGAAACCGGTGAAGCCGTTGAAGCGACCGGCGACGCTGTTGATGCAGCCGCCGCAGATGCCGTCGACGCAGCTGAAGGCGCCGCTGATGCAGCGGGTGATGCAGCCGCAAAGGCTGGCACTGAGGTCAAGGATGCCGCAGGCGATGCCGCCGCTGCAGCCGGCGACGCCGCCGCGAAGGCTGGCGATGCCGCCAAGGCCGCAGGCGACGCAGCCAAGGAAGCGACCAAGTAACAAACCACAGACTCAATAAAGGCCCGTTTCCTTCGGGAAGCGGGCTTTTTTTTGTTTTTGCCTCATGCTGAACAAGGGGGCTTCACGAATCCGCACGAAAGCGCCAAGGCTTAACCGGACGCTTAAATAGCGTTTGACGGGAGAGAGACGATGCGAATGCTGGAAGGCAAGGTTGTAGCCGTTACCGGTGCGGGGCGCGGGGTCGGGCGCGAGATTGCCTTGCTGTGCGCACAACATGGCGCCGCAGTCGTCATCAACGATCCCGGTGTCGGCGGTGGCGGCGAAGGCGGCGATGCAGGCCCGGCGCAGCAAACCGCAGACGACATCATCGCGGCAGGCGGCAAGGCGATCGCCAATCTGGCGAGCGTTGCCGATCCGGCAGGTGCCGCCTCGATCGTCGAGGATGCGGTGAAGGCCTTTGGCCGCATCGACGCCATCGTCAACAATGCGGGCATTTTGCGCGACACCATCTGGCACAAGATGAGCCATGAGGATTGGCGCGCGGTGATCGACGTGCACCTCAATGGCAGCTTCAACGTATCGAAGGCGGCAACGCCCTATTTCCGCGAGCAGCAATCGGGCAGTTTCATCCACTTCACCTCGACCAGCGGGCTGATCGGCAATATCGGCCAGGCCAATTATTCGGCGGCAAAGCTGGGGATTGTCGGCCTGTCGCAATCGATCGCGCTCGATATGGCGCGCGCAGGTGTGCGGTCGAACTGCATCGCACCCTTTGCCTGGAGCCGGATGACGGCCTCGATCCCCGCCGAAACGCCCGAGCAGAAAGAACGGGTCGAACGGCTGAAAACAATGCGCGCGGACAAGATCGCGCCGCTGGTGGTCTATCTGGCCTCCGATGCCAGCAAGGATGTAACCAACCAGATCTTCTCGGTGCGCAAGAACGAAATCGTGCTGTTCGGCAAACCCCGCCCGATCCGGTCGATGACCAAGGTCGAAGGCTGGACGCCGGAAAGCATCGCCGACGAACTGATTCCCGCCTTCCGCCCCAGCTTCGCCCGCGCCGACGAGGTTTCGGCGCATGTATTCCCCTACGATCCCATCTGAGGAGCGCGTGATGCACAATCCCGGCCAAGGCAATTCGGGGATGGATCCCGAAATTTTCGATGCCTTTATCGATCAACTGCGCCGCTATGTGCGCGAACGGCTGATCCCGGCGGAGGAAGAGGTGATCGCCCATGATCGCATCCCCGACGACATCCTGGCCGAGATGCGCGACATGGGGCTGTTCGGCATCACCATTCCCGAAGAATATGGCGGCGCGGGGATGAACATCAGCCAGTATATCGAGACGGTGAAGCAGATCAGCTATGCCGCCCCCGCTTATCGTTCGACCATGTCGATCAACGTCGGGATGACGGGCAGCGCGCTCAAGAATTTCGGCACGCCCGAACAGAAGGCACACTGGCTGCCGCGCATCGCCAGCGGCGAGATCGCCTGTTTCGGGCTGACAGAGCCGGGCAGCGGATCGGACAGCGCGGCGATGCAGACGATGGCGGTGCGCGATGGCAATGGGTACAAGCTCAACGGCACCAAACGCTATATCACCAATGCGCCCGCCGCGAAAATCGGCCTGATCATGGCGCGCACCTCGAAAGAGGCGCTGCCCAAAAACGCCCATGTCTCCGCCTTTATCGTCGACATGACCGCGCCGGGCATCAGCATCGGCAAGCCGGACAGGAAAATGGGCCAGGCGGGCGCGCATATCGCCGACATCATCATGGAAGATGTCAAAATCCCCGGCGACGCGCTGGTCGGTGGCGAGGAAGGCCGTGGCTTCCAGATCGCGATGCAGAGCCTCGACAATGGCCGCCTGTCGGTGGCGGCCATGGGAGTCGGCATGGGCCGCCGCATCCTCGACACCGCGATCCGCTATGCCACTGAACGCAAGGCCTTTGGCGAGGCGATCGCCAATTTCCAGCTGATCCAGGCCATGCTCGCCGACAGCGAGGCCGAACTGTATGCCGCCGAATGCATGATCGCCGATGCCTGCGCGCGCGCCGACCGGGGCGAGGCGATTTTGCGCAAGGCGGCAGCAGCCAAATTATTCGCGACCGAAACCTGCGGCCGCGTCGCCGACCGCTGCGTGCAGATCTATGGCGGTGCGGGCTATCTCGCCGAATATCCTGCCGAACGATTCTTCCGCGATGCCCGCATCCTGCGCATCTACGAAGGCACCAGCCAGATCATGCAGTTGCAGATCGCCAAGCATCTGCTGCGTGAATATGAACGCGAAGGCGCGGTCTGGTGAGCGTTCCTCCCGCCGCGGGGGAGAGGAAGTAGATGTACGATCTTCTCAACGGCCTCTCCGTCATCGAAGCCTCGAGCTTCGTCGCCTCCCCCACCGCCGGCCTATATCTGGCGCAGATGGGGGCGGAGGTCATCCGCGTCGACCAGATCGGCGGCGGGCCGGATTTCCGGCGCTGGCCGGTGACCGAAGGCAATGATTCGCTCTATTGGGAAAATCTGAACCGCGCGAAGAAATCGGTCGCACTCGATCTTGGTTCCCCGCAGGGGCGTGAGCTGTTGCAGGAACTGGTGCGCAAGACCGGGCAGTTCGTCACCAACTTTCCCGCCAATGGCTTTCTGTCGCACGCGACGCTCGCGCAAGGGCGCGCTGACCTGATCACCGTACGGGTGATGGGCTGGGCCGATGGCTCGCCCGCGCTCGATTATACCGTCAACAATTCGGTCGGCTATCCGATGATGACCGGCGCAGGGCCGGAACCGGTGAACCATGTCCTGCCCGCTTGGGATCTGCTGACCGGTGCCTATGCCGCCTTTGCGATGCTTGCCGCTATGCAGAAGCGGGCGGTGACCGGCGACGGGCTCGAGGTGCGGATACCGCTGTCGGACGTTGCCATTGGCACCGTCGCCAATCTCGGCGGCATCGCCGAAATGCTCTATACGGGTGCGAACCGGCCACGGCTGGGCAATGCGGTCTATGGCCTGTTCGGGCGCGATTTCGTGACCGCCGATGGCGTGCGCACGATGATCGTCGTCGTCACGCCCCGGCAATGGGCAAAGCTTGTCGCGGCGCTCAACCTCGAAAGCGCCATCGCGGCGCTTGAGGCCGAACGCGGCGTGAGCTTCGCTGCCGATGACGGGCTGCGCTTCAACCATCGCGACGCGCTCTATCCGCTGTTCGAGGCGGCAATCGGCGCGCGCGCGCATGCCGGGCTTGCCGCCGCATTCGACGCGGGCGGGATCGTCCATTCGGCCTATCGCACGATGCTCGACGCGGCGAACGATCCCGCCCTGGTCGCGCATAACCCGGTGTTCGGTGCAGCCAGCAACCCATCAGGGTTCGACTATCCGGCGGCGGGCAGCTTTGCGACGGTGCCGCAACTCGACCGCCAGCCTCCGCAACCGGCACCCCGCAACGGGGCGAACAGCGAGGAAGTGCTTGCCGCGCGGCTTGGCCTGTCATCGGGCGCGATCGCCGCGCTGATCGATGCCGGAACGGTCAGGCAGGCATGAACGGCGCGCTCGCCACCGCCGAAAACTATGCCGCCGCCGCGCGGGCAGTGGTGCAAAAGCGGGTTGCCGCCGCCTCGCTCGATACCGAACAACATGTCGCGCACGGCTATGCCTGGATCGAAACCAGCGTAGAGGCGTTGCGGGCTTTGCTCGACTGGGGCAAACGGCAGGTTGGCGAAGCCGAAGCGCTGGTCGTCGCCATCGGCACCGGCGAAACGCTTGCGCAACTGGCGGGCGGGCTGCCGATGGGGCAGAATGAATTTGTGCGCCCCGCCGATTTCGGGCTGGAAAGCCATGTTCCCGCGCTGATGGCGGCAGCACAGGGCAACAGCGCGGCCAACTGTGCGCGGCTGGTCGAACTGCTTGGCAAGGGGGTGACGGTATCCGACCGGTTCGACGACGAACTGCTCGACACCATCCGCGACCAGTATCGCCGCTTCACCGACGACCGGATAGTGCCGCAGGCGCATGGCTGGCATCTCGCCAATGCGCTGATCCCCGATGATATTATCGCCGAAATGGCTGATCTGGGCACCTTCGGGGTTTGCATAGCCGAGGAATTTGGCGGGCTGGGCCTCGGCAAATTGGTGATGTGCGTCGTCACCGAGGAACTGTCGCGCGGCTGGATCGGCACCGGCTCGCTCGGCACGCGCAGCGAGATTGCCGGCGAACTGATCATGCTGGGCGGCACCGACGCGCAAAAGCAATATTGGCTGCCGCGCATCGCCTCTGGCGAGATATTGCCCACCGCCGTCTTTACCGAGCCCGATACCGGATCCGACATGGCGGGCCTGCAGACCCGCGCGGTTCGGACCGATGCCGGATGGGACATCCACGGCGCGAAAAACTGGATCACCCACGCCGCACGCACCGATCTGATGACGCTGATGGCGCGCACCCTGCCCGCCGTGAAGGGCTATGCCGGGCTGTCGATGCTGCTGGTCCCCAAGCCGCGCGGGACAGAGGCCGATCCATTTCCGGCCAAGGGCATGAGCGGCAGCGAGATCGCGGTGCTCGGCTATCGCGGAATGCGCGAATATGCCTTGCAGTTTGACGGCATGCAGGCCCCCGCCGATGCCCTGCTCGGTGGCGAGGAGGGCCAGGGCTTCAAGCAGTTGATGCGCACTTTCGAAGGCGCCCGTATCCAGACCGCCGCGCGCGCGGTCGGCGTGGCCCGCCGGGCAATCGAACTGGCGCTGCAATATGCGCTCGACCGCAAGCAGTTCGGCCAGCCGATCATCGCCTTCCCGCGCGTGGCGGACAAGCTGGCGATGATGGTGACCGACATGGTGATGGCGCGCGAACTGACCTATTTTGCCGCGCGCACAAAGGACAGCGGCAAGCGTTGCGATATCGAGGCCGGGATGGCGAAGCTGCACGCCGCGCGCGTCGCATGGGCCAATGCCGATGCCGGACTGCAAATCCATGGCGGCAACGGCTATGCCATGGAATATGAAATCAGCCGGGTGCTGTGCGACGCGCGCATCCTCAACATCTTCGAAGGCGCAGCCGAAATCCAGGCGCAGGTTATCGCGCGCGGTAAGCTGCAGGATCGCAATTAGCAAGGATAGACAATCATGACACTTCGACGCGCCGCCATCGTCGCCCCCATCCGCACCGCCGTCGGCAAATTCGGCGGTTCGCTGTCCTCCATGACTGCAGGTCAGTTGGGAGCTGTCATTCTGAAAGCCTTGATCGAGCGGACAAAAATCGATCCGTCCCGGGTCGATGATGTGATCTTTGCGCAGGGCTATGGGAATGGCGAGGCGCCGTGCATTTCGCACTGGTCCTGGTTGCTGGCGGGGCTGCCTGAAGAAGTTCCCGGCTATCAGCTCGACCGGCGCTGCGGATCGGGCCTGCAGGCGATCGTCAATGCAGCAATGATGGTGCAGACCGGCGTTTCGGATATCGTTGTCGCAGGCGGCTGCGAAAGCATGTCGAATGTCGAGCATTATAGCACCGACATCCGCAAGGGCGTGCGCGCGGGCAATCTGACCCTGCACGACCGGTTGACGCGCGGCCGGGTGATGAGCCAGCCGATCGAACGCTATGGCGTGATTTCGGGGATGATCGAAACCGCAGAAAATCTGGCGAAGGACTGGAATATCAGCCGCGAGGCATGTGACGCCTATGCCGCACGCAGCCACCAGCGCGCAACAGCAGCCTGGGCGAACGGCCTGTTTGCCGATGAGCTGGTGCCGGTCGAAATCCCGCAGAAAAAGGGCGACCCGATCGTCTTTGCGCATGACGAAGGCTACCGCGCCGATGCCAGCCTGGAAACGCTGGGGGCGCTGCGCGCGCTAGAAGGGGGCGTGGTTACCGCAGGCAATGCCAGCCAGCAAAATGATGCGGCCGCCGCCTGCCTCGTCGTTGCCGAGGACAGGCTGGAGGAGCTTGGCCTTGAACCGATCGCCTATTTCCACAGCTGGGCTGCGGCGGGCTGCGACCCGGCCCGCATGGGCTATGGCCCCGTTCCCGCGACCGAGCGGCTGTTTGCGCGCAACGGCCTGTCGTGGCGCGATATCGGCCTGATCGAACTCAACGAGGCTTTCGCGCCGCAGGTGCTTGCCTGCCTCAAGGGCTGGGGCTGGTCGGACGATGACAGCCGCCACGAAATCCTCAACGTCAACGGATCGGGTATCTCGCTCGGCCATCCGATCGGCGCGACCGGTGGACGGATTCTTGCCAATCTGACGCGCGAGATGCAGCGCCGCGACGTGCGCTATGGCCTGGAAACCATGTGCATCGGCGGCGGCCAGGGCATAGCCGCCATATTTGAGAGGGCGTGAGCACCATGCACGACTACACCGCCATCCGCGAAGAAGTCGCCAAATTGTGCGCACAATATCCCGGCGAATATTGGCGCGCCAAGGATCGGCTGCGCGAATACCCGTCCGAGTTTGTCGCAGCCTTGGGTGAGGCGGGCTATCTCGCTGCCCTGATACCCGAAGAATATGGCGGTGCCGGACTGCCGCTTTCGGCGGCGGCAGCGATCCTTGAGGAAATCCAGAAACAGGGCTGCAATGGCGGCGCTGTGCACGCGCAGATGTATATCATGGGCACCGTGTTGCGGCACGGCAGCGAGGAACAGAAGCAACGCTACCTGCCCAAGATTGCAACTGGCGAACTGCGGTTGCAGGCCTTTGGCGTCACCGAACCGACCAGCGGCACCGATACGCTCGCGCTCAAGACGGTCGCGCGGAAACAAGGCGATAGCTATATCGTCAACGGCCAGAAAATCTGGACCAGCCGGGCCGAACATTCGGATCTGATGCTCCTCCTCGCCCGCACCACGCCGCGCGAGGAAGCGGCCAGCCGCACCGACGGGCTTTCGGTTTTCCTCGTCGACATGAAGCAGGCGCTTGCTGCTGGCACGCTGACCATCACCCCCATCGACACGATGATGAACCATGCAACCACGGCTGTGTTTTTCGATCAAATGGAAGTGCCCGCCGCCAACCTTGTCGGAGAGGAAGGCAAAGGTTTTCGCTACATCCTTTCGGGGATGAATGCCGAACGGCTGCTGATCGCTGCAGAATGTATCGGCGATGCCAAATGGTTCATCGACAAGGCCACTGGCTATGCGAAGGAACGGGTGCTGTTCGGTCGCCCGATCGGGCAGAATCAGGGGGTGCAATTCCCGATCGCCCGCGCCTATGCCCAGATGCGCGCCGCCGAACTGCTGGTGCACGAAGGCATCCGCAAATATGAAGCAGGCGCAAATGCAGGCGAGGAGGCCAATATGGCGAAGATGCTGGCGGCAGAGGCAAGCTGGGCGGCGGGCGAGGCTTGCGTGCAGACGCATGGCGGCTTTGGCTTTGCCGCCGAATATGATGTCGAACGCAAGTTCCGCGAAACCCGGCTCTATCAGGTGGCACCGATCAGCACGAACATGATCCTGTCCTATGTGGCCGAACATGTGCTCGGCCTGCCGAGGAGCTATTGATGGGTGGCTGGGATGCCTGGATCGGCCGCCAGACGGTGCAGAACGACCGGCTGACCCCTGCCCTGCTCCATCGCTTTCGCGCGACGATCGACAGCGGTGAGACCGGACCGCTTGCCCCGCAGGCGATCCACTGGGTGCTGTGCACGCCAGAGGCCTCCACCGCGCAGCTGGGCGTCGATGGCCATCCACAGCGCAGCGATAGCCCGGACAGCTTCTTCCCGCCCGTGCCGCATCCGCGCCGGATGTGGGCATCGAGCAAGGTGGAGTTTCTGACGCCGATTTCGGTCGACGCCGAAATCGAGCGCATTTCGACTATCGCCGCAATCAACGAAAAGTCCGGCAGCACAGGCAGCCTCGTCTTTGTCGATGTCGAGCATGAGACAAGGGCCGATGGCGTGCTTTCGGTCAGCGAACGGCAGACATTGGTGTATCGCGAGGCGGCGATTCTCCCCTCCCCTTCAGGGGAGGGGCAGCGAGATTTGGCGGCTCCGCCGCCTAGTCGCAGCGGGGTGGGGATTCTCGCGTCTAGCGCCATGCCGACAGCCCCCACCCCAACCCCTCCCCTTGAGGGGAGGGGCTTTGAGGAGTGGGATTTCCACCGCTCGCTTGTCCCCAATGAGGCGATGCTGTTCCGCTTTTCAGCCATCACCTTCAACAGTCACCGCATCCATTATGATGCACCCTATGCGATAGGCGAAGAGGGCTATCGCGGGCTTGTCGTGCACGGGCCGCTCACCTCGTCGCTGTTGCTCGATCTGGCGGCGCGGCAGTTCGGCGCAAACGCAGTCAAGCGATTTGCCTTTCGCGCGCAAAGCCCGGCCTTTGCAGGCGAGCCGCTACACCTTGTCGGCAAGCGGGCGGGCGAAGCGCTGACATTGTGCGCGCTCAACCCTGCAGGACAGGTCGTTATCGCGGCAGAAGGCGTGCTTTAAAGGGACCGCACAGCCAGCCCCGGGGGTCAGAACCTACGGACGGATCAGATATTTCTCGCCGGTTTTCTTGGCATTGTAAGCCTGTATCGTTGCCACATCGACCGCCTGTTCCAGGCTGACTTCATGGCTGTAATGGCTCTTGAAGGTCGTGGTGAGTTCGGCGGCAACACGCGCGCGCATGCGGCCCACGACTTCGGCCCCGGCCTTCGCCATGAACGGCGTCAGCAGCCAGCCGCCAAGCCCCCAGGTCAACCCGAAGCTGCGGTTGAGGATGGTCGGGCCAACATCGAGCGCGCCATAGATATAGACCTGCTTCATCTGGTCCGAGCCATAGCGGCTATAGCTCGTCATCCGACGCACCGCCGCAGCCTCCATCGCGGCAAGCATCTGGCCGGAAATCTTGCCGCCGCCGATCGGATCAAAGCCGATAAAGGCCCCGGTTTCGTAGATCGCCTGCGTCAGTCTCTCGGCAAAATCATCGCTTGTGGAATCGAGCACGATGTCCGCGCCGATGCACTTCAACAGGTCGACCTGCGCCTGGCTGCGCACGATATTGACCAGCGGAATGCCGTCGGCCTTGCAGATCTTGACCAGCATCTGGCCAAGGTTCGACGCTGCTGCTGCATGCACGATGCCCTTATAGCCTTCCAGCTTCATTGTTTCGACAAAGCCCAGTGATGTCAGCGGGTTGACGAAGCAGGATGCGCCATCCTCAGGCGCCGTCCCATCGGGCAGCGGCATGCAGGCCATCGCCGCAAGACAGCGATATTGGGCATAGATTTCGCCACCGATCATCGCGACCGTCTTGCCCAGCAAGGCCTGCGCGGCTTCCGACGCGCCCGCCGCCACGACAATGCCGCAACCTTCATTGCCGATGGGCATTGCCTGCCCGACGCGCGACGCCATGAAGCGCATGCCCGCCTCCGGAACGTCCATTGCCGCGCCCGGCAGGCCGTCACGCTTGATGGCGCGGGCACTGGCCACATCGGCTGCGCCCACCATCAACCCCAGATCGGACGGATTGATCGGGGTCGCCAGCACCTTGACGAGGACTTCATGATCCTTGGGCTGCGGCATCGGCAGGTCAGCGAGATAAAGCTCGAGCACGCCTTCGGGCTTCACTTCGGTCAACATGGTGCGGTTGGTGGTGGGCAGTTCGGTCATCACTATCTCCTCTCATGCGTCCGGATTCGGTCAGATTCGGTTCGCCTTTGCAACTGGATTAACCGAACCTGCCGCCTGCTTCAACGGCGCACTTGAATTCAACCCGCCCGAACCGCGAGCACCGCCGCAATCAGGGTCAGACCCATCGCGAAAACGCTGAGGCCCGTCCAGGGAACGAAACCGACATGGTCAAGCCGAACCCGCCGCTGGCGTCTGCGGTCTGCCAGGATGAACGCGGCGGACGCCATTGCCGACAGCAGCGCGATGACCGCCCACATGTGAAAATTCCAGTTTTC
>JADLBY010000218.1 GCA_020847445.1 Sphingomonadaceae bacterium
CGACCGGCTGATGACTTTGACGGAGAGGTGGAAGATCGCCATGACGGCAATCCATCTACGCCATGAGCGCAACGTCGGCACGACGTATAAGCGCGCCCTCCCATGATAAAATCCTGCTCGGGACTATTCAGTATCAGGCCGTCTCGACGAATCTACAGCATTGGGAGAGCATCGATATTATCATCAGCGCATCACCTCTCAATGGAGAACTTCGATGCGCAAACCCCGCGACTTTGATTCGGAACTGAAGGCGCTCGCCGACAAGGCGAAGCAACTGAAGGAACGCCGCGTGCAGCAGCTCGGTGAACTGGTGATCGCCACCGGGGCCGATGTGACCGATGCGGAAACCCTGGCCGGTGCGCTGCTTGTCATCGCGGAAACCAGCGAAGCCCAACGGAAGGAGGCTTGGCGCAAGCGGGGCGCGGCGTTCTTTCAAAGCAAGGCGCGCAAGCGTGGCGACGGAACTCAAGGCCATCCGAATGGCGCTCTCCCGCTTGACGGCGGCTCGGCATCGGCTTGAGGCACGAAAGGCGCGAACCGACATGCGCGAATGGCAAATCAAAAGACGCGAACGCACGCGGCAACTGATTGAACTGGGCGGCCTGGTGGTGAAGGCCGGGCTGGTCGAACTCGCCGACGATGATCGAGCCACGATCTACGGCGCGTTCCTCACGGTTGCTGCCAAGCTGCGCGGCGAGGAACGGGAGCAGGCGCTGGTGCTGTGGAAGCGGAAGGGTAAGCGGGCGTTCGAAACCGAAAGCAGCTCATAGCCGCACTGGTGGAAAACCTTTCGTGGAACGACACGAAATTGGCTGCTAGTCCATGCTGATGCAATTGTTCGCCGGATCGTTCCTAACGACTGATTATCTTGAAGAAGCCATCCGGCAATCGACCGAATACCGGGCGGTTGATGTTGATGCGCTTCGATCTGCCCTGATCGCTATCGCGGATCGGTTCCCGCGAGAATCATCCCCGAACGAAAGCCAGACGGAAGATGATTTCATCTGGCCAATTCTTGCCGAATTGGGTTGGTCGGAGAGCCTGAGGCAACAGAATTTGTCCGCTGGCGGCAGACTCGACGTCCCCGATGGCCTGCTGTTCATTGACGGTGACGCCAAGGATCGCGCCAATGCACAGCCGGAGGAATGGCGTCGCTACGAACATGGCGCAGCCGTTGTCGAGAGCAAGCGCTGGGCAAGGCCGCTGGATCGTGCGGTGGGACGCGAAGATGCGGTCGCGCCCTCCACCCAGATGCTGCGTTATCTCCGCCGCATCGGTGACAACAGTGAGCATGGATTGCGTTGGGGCATCCTCACCAATGGCTCGCGTTGGCGGCTTTACTGGGCGGGCGCGCGGTCAGTCAGTGAAGAGTTTCTGGAGGTCGATCTGGCTGGCGCGCTTGCGCTCGATGCCCGCGACCAAACCGCCAGCGATAATGATGCGTGCGACCATGCCCTTCGCGTTTTCGCAGCAGTGTTCTCGCGCACCGCGTTCGCCAAGACCGGTGCCGATGGCCGCTCCTTCCACGAACGCGCACGTGCTGAAGCTGCGTTTTATGAAGAGCGCGTTGCCAAGTCGCTCTCCAAGCTCGTTTTCGATGAAATCTTTCCGGCACTGACCACGGCGGTCGCGGGGGCATCGCCCCAGACGCCGCTGGAGGAAGTGCGCGACGCTTCCCTTGTCCTGCTCTATCGATTGCTCTTCCTGCTGTATGCCGAAGATCGCGATCTGCTGCCGGTCAACTCCGATGGCTATGATGATTATGCGCTCCGGCCAAAGCGGCTCGAAGTCGGTGACCGCATGGGGCGCGGCGATGCGTTCTCGGTAACTGCATCGCAGATTTGGGGGCGGATTGCTGATCTGTCCCGCATTGTTGACCGGGGTGATGCTTCCATCGGCATTCCGCCTTACAATGGCGGCCTGTTCGCGCCCGCCAATACTCCGCTGCTTGATCAGATTCGATTGCCGGACAGCGTTCTGGCCCCTGTCATCGACAAGCTGTCGTTCGAACGGCAAGGCAGTGATCGGCGCTACATCAATTACCGCGACCTTACTGTCCAGCAGCTCGGATCGATTTACGAGCGGCTGCTGGAGCATGAGGTCGTTCGCGAGGACGGTGTTATCGCTGTCCGCCCCAATGCCTTCGCGCGCAAGAATAGCGGCAGCTACTACACGCCCGACGAACTGGTCACTCTGATCCTGGAAAAGACGCTTGAGCCGCTGTTCGCCGATGCGAATGCCGGTTTCGTGGCGGCGATTGGCCGGATCAGGAAGGGCGATGCGGAGGATTATGTCCGGGCCGAACTGGGTGATGCCGATCCGGCACAAGCCATCCTGCGGCTGCGTGTCTGCGACCCAGCCATGGGGTCCGGGCACTTTCTGGTCAGTCTGGTCGATCTCATGGCCGACAAGGTTCTGGAAGCCATGGCCGAAGCCTCGGCTGCGGCGGAACAGGCAGGCGTTGATTACGCCAGTCCGCTGGCCGACAGGATCGGCGAAATCCGTCGCACGATCCTGAAGAACGCCCGTGAAGAAGGCTGGGCGATTGACGAATCCCAGTTGGATGATCGCCACATCGTGCGCCGCATGGTGCTGAAACGCTGCGTCTATGGCGTGGACAAGAACCCGATGGCGGTGGAGCTGGCCAAGGTTGCGCTATGGCTGCACACGTTCACTGTCGGCGCGCCCCTTTCCTTCATCGACCATCACCTGAGGTGCGGTGACAGCCTGTTCGGCCTGTGGGTGCGCGATGCCATCGACAAAGCTGCAAAGCTGGGCGGCGAGCTGCTGTGGAACGAGGCACTGCGCAATGCCCAGCGCAGTGCCGAGGCGATGAAAACCATTGAGGCGCTGACCGACGCCGAGATTGCCGAGGCGCATCGCTCCGCTGCCATGTGGGCAGATGTCGAACTGATGACGGGCGAGCTGGATGGCTTCGTCAGCTTCATGCACGCGCTGGACTGGCTCAATCTCGACAAGGACGGGAAGGCGCTGGTGCGCTTGTGGCTCGATGGCCGGTTCGGCGATGCCATCCCCATCGCGCGGGGTCGCAAGGAACCGGAAGGCGGCAAGGCGCGCCCGGCAGAAGTCGAAGCCTTTACGGAAATCTGGCGCAACGCCCGCCAACTGATCGAGGAAGAGCGTTTGCTCAACTGGCAGATCGCCTTTCCGGGTGTCTGGCAGGACTGGGCTAGCGGGGAACTCAAGGGTGGCTTTGATGCCATTGTCGGCAACCCTCCCTGGGACAGATTCGAATTCGAGGAAGTCCCTTGGTTTGCTGCACGCGATCCCGAAATTGCTCGCGAGCCGCTAAAGGCCAAGCGAGAAGACATGATTGCTGCGCTCAAGGAACGACGGCCTGATCTTCTGCGTCAATACAATGAGGCTCAGGAACGGCGGCAGCAGGCATCCCGAGTCGTTCGAGCGGGCAAGATGTATTCCCAGTTAAACTCTGGGAAACTCAACATTTATAAGGTTTTCGTTGAGCGTTCCCTCCAGATGATTGGACCTAGCGGCATGGTGGGAGTTCTTACTCCTATCGGCATCGGCACCGATCATAACGTATCAGAATTTATTCAGAGGGTGACTGACGCAGACCATTTGCGCGCTTTCATTGCGTTCGAAAATCGTCGCCATTGGCTGTTTGAAGATGTCCATGCTGAGGACCAACCAACTGTCTTCGTTGTCGGTGGAGACGCGAGGTCGTTCACGAAATTCGAGTATGCGGTGAAGCTGCACCAACTTCCGACGGATGAAAATGCGCCGCAGCCAGTGCAGTTCTCAAAGGCGACGTTGAAGCGGCTGAACCCGAACACCGGAACTATGCCAATCCTTCGGACCACGGATGGACTTCGACTGCTGACAAAGGCCTACGATCAATTTCCTATTCTCATCGAAGGTCAGGGCCGAAGCGAGCGATCAGTCTACCCATTCAAGTATCAACAGATGATCAACATGACGAGCCGAAGCAGGGGCTTTCGGACAGCGAACATGCTGATCGAGGAAGAGGGTGCTTGGCCAATCGATGCCGGGGAGTATCAATCTGCAAAGGGCCGTTGGTTGCGACTTTGCGAAGGCAAAATGGTCTCAATCTACAATCACCGCTATGCAGGGGTTCGGGGGCAGACCACATCCATTAGCGGTCAGGGTGTCCCCGTCCACAGTAGCGACGAGCAACTCCAAGACCCGGATTTTCTTCCGGTTCCAAGATACTGGATTCTTGAAGAAGATGCCGATCCAGAATTTGACTACGCAATTGGATTCAATGATGTCTGCAATACAAATAATTATCGTAGCCTGATAAGTGCAATTGTACCTCGTGGTGCTTACGGCAACACGCTACCTTTGCTTTCTGGGAAGAGTGTAGACGTTAACTTATTGACGCTTCTGCAAGGTAACTTGGCGTCGATTTTTGCCGATTATCTCGCAAGGCAGAAGATCCAGAGCCGCCACCTGAGCAAGTACATTGTAGCCCAGATACCGGTTATTCCGCCCGACGCATATGTGCGCCAGATTGGCGATAAATCCGCATCGGACATCGTGCGTCAGGCGGTGCTCGAATTGTCATACACGGCCCATGATCTGGCACCCTTCGCCCGTGATCTCGGGCACGTGGATGGCGCCGGGCAGGTGAAGCCACCGTTTGCGTGGGACGAGGAACGCCGCTTCATGCTCCGGGCGAAGCTCGATGCGCTCTACTTCATTCTCTACGGCGTCTGGGATGCCGCAAACCCGGTCAAATCGCGCGAAGATATTCGCTACATCTATTCGACCTTCCCGACTGTCGAGCGTGAAGAGCGTGCCCGCTATTCAGGCCGCTACCGCAGCCCCGAACTGGCGCTGCTGTGGATCAACGCGCTGATGGCTGGGCAACCCGATGCGGATATCCGGGATTGAGTTGCAGGAGTGAATGGGGATGAGGGGCGCGTTTCTGTCGTTGGTTGGGCTGGCAGCGGCGGTATCGGCGGTGCCTGCGCAGGCCATGAACTGGTGCAGCCTGCCGCAAATCACGCCCCGGTTCGAAAGCGATTTCGAAAAGCTCGCGCCAACGGTCGCCGCGCTCACCGGCTGCGCGCGTCAGACCACCGACAGCGCACACCGCGCCAAATGGGTATGCGAAGACAATCCCGCGACGCCTGACAAGTTCGAGACAGTTCACATCCATTTCATCCGGGAGCCTGGACAGGGCATTCACCTGCTGGTGCTCTCGCTCGGGATGGCTGATCTCAATGTGCTGCGACGGTGCGGCTTGCGCGATCTTCGCGACGGAGAGAAGTTTTCGGCGGGCAACGTGGCCTACCGCGACAGGATCAAGTTCGGCTTCACCGGCCCGCGCCTGACGCTCACCTCGATCCTGGACAAGGGAATGGCGGCCATCGTCAGTGACACCAAGAGTTTCGGAGAAGACGACAGGGTCAAGGGCCTGTGGAACGGTCTTTATGGCATTACCGTGGTCGACTATCCATCGACCGGCGTTAAGCTCGCGGGCGTCAGCCCGATCTCGACCGATGTGTATGGCATCGTAGCTGCCTTCGAGGGGCGCGGCTCCACTGTGCTTGCGAGCGACGATACGGGCGAATCCTTCCCCAAGTGGACGCTGTCTCCGCCCGTCGGTCTTGGTGGCGTCAGGGAAGTCGTCATCGAAGGTTTCGTCCGGCATTTGCTGCGGGCGGATTACATCCTTGAATCGACAGCCGATTATGAACGCTTCATTGGGCTGCTCGATGCCGAGTATGGCCGTTCCGAACGGTCGAGCGAGAAGGGCTGCACCTATCGGTGGTGGGACGCAGGCCGCATGTCGATCCGTGGGGAGCATTGCCCCGGCAAGTCCGACTCCTTGCGGTTCTTCAACAACGTTGCAGGCGATCAGTTGGAGCAGGTTGCGGCCAAGATGGAGGCGGACAAAGCCAACACCTCGGTCGATCCCAAGAAGCCGGCAATCGACGACGATATGTTCTAGACATTGCGTTGGACAGAACCGATGTCTTGACCTGATTTTTCCAATGGCGGGTAATCAATGGCGATCTTCACGACAAGTAATGTTCCGATTTCGTCCCTGATCGAAGACATCGATATGGGAAAGATCGGATTGCCGGAATTGCAGCGGCCTTTTGTTTGGCCGAACGTCAATGTACGCGATCTCTTCGATTCCCTTTATCGCGGTTACCCCGCCGGTTTTCTGCTGTTCTGGAAAACCGGCGCGGATGGAGGTCTGAAGAGCATTGGCACCAGCCCCAAACAGTCGGTGCCGGAACTGGCGATTGTCGATGGCCAGCAGCGCCTGACCTCGCTCTATGCCGTGGTGAAGGGGATGGAAGTCCTCCGCTCGAACTTCAAGAAAGAGCGTATCCAGATCGCGTTCAACCCGCTGTCTGGCCGGTTCGACGTGGCCGATGCGGCCATCAAGAAAGACCGGGCCTTCATCCCGGATATCTCCGTGCTGTGGAGGCCGGACTTCAAGGCTGGCGCGTTTCGCAAGGCGTTTATCTCTCAACTCAAGGAAATCCGGGAGATTTCTGACGAGGAGGAAACGGCCATCGAAGATGCCATCGACCATCTTCGCAATCTGCCGAACTACAATTTCGTCGCACTGACACTGGCTTCGTCGGTCGATGAGGA
>JADLBY010000219.1 GCA_020847445.1 Sphingomonadaceae bacterium
CCCAGCAGGTCCATGAACCAGAAGGTCGGGATCGCCGAAAGGGGAATGGCGATTGCCGATATCAAGGTCGCCCGGCGGTCTCGCAGGACCAGGAAAACGACCAGAACAGCAAGAACTGCACCTTCGATCATCGAGGTCAGGGAGCTTTTGTACTGGGCTTTTGTGTAATCGACCGATGTGTAGAGTTCGGTAAACGTGACGCGCGGATTCTCCTTGTGAATTTTCGCCAATTCTTCCTGAACGGCCTCATAAACTTTGACGTCAGATGCCCCCTTTGCGCGCTGGATCGAAAACGACAGAACCTGGCGCCCGTCCATCGTTCCCAGCTCACGCTGCTCGCCGTAAAGATCTCGCACTTCGGCAATGCTGGAAAGCTTGATTGTCCGTCCGCCGCCAATGGCTATGTCGGTATCGCCGAGCTGAAAGGCATTTCGGGCATTGCCAAGAACCCGCAAAGATTGCTCCGATCCGGCTATTTCCGTTCGCCCGCCCGCGGCATTGACGTTGACTTGGCGGAGTTGCGAATTGACCTGTGCCGCCGTGATGCCAAGCGACTGCAAGCGTGCTGGATCGAGAATAACGCGAATTTCCCGGTTCACCCCTCCGCCGCGCGACACCACAGCCATGCCGGGAATGCCCTGAAGCCGCTTGACTACAACATCATCGACATACCAGCTCAATTGCTCGAGTGTCATGTCAATGGCTTCGGCCGAAATATAGGCGATCGGGTTGCCCGTCGTATCTTCACGCTCGACCTGTGGCTCGAGTATGCCGTCAGGCAGGTCGCTGCGCACCTTCGTCAACGCATCGCGAATATCGTTCACGCCGCGGTCAATGTCGGTGCCGAGTGCGAACTGCACAAATGTAGACGACGTGCCTTCGCGTACCGACGAATTGATTTCCTCGACGCCATTGATCGAACGCAGAGACGCTTCGACGATCTGCGTTACCTGCTTCTCAAGCTCTGGCGGCGCGGCCCCTGGCTGGGTGATCCGCACCATAGCGCCCGGAAACTCGATATCCGGGTTGTCATTGACATCAAGCCTCGTAAAACTCACGACACCTGCCAGCAGCAGGGCAATGAACAGGACAATGGGTGGCACCGGGTTGCGGATGCACCAGGCCGATATGTTGCGAAAATTCATAACGCCCCGTCCTTACCTTGCAGCCTTGGCCAGTTCGGGAATGACAGTCTCCCCTGGGTTCAGGAACGCACCAGCAGTAAGCACAACGCGCTCCTTGCCCGACAAGCCCGCCGTTACCGGAATGCCGGTGCTCGTGACGGACCCGACCTTGACGTCGCGACGCTCGATCTTGTTGTCCTTGCCTACAACAAGGACAAAATTGCCCTTCTCGTCGCTCTGGACAGCGGACTCAGGCAAAAGGGGCGCCTGAATGGTCCCGCTCACGATTTCCGCCGTAGCAAAACCGCCGGGGCGCAAGGCCTTGTCATAGGCCAGCGCAATGCGCGCGACACCCTGTCGCGCCTGTGGGTCGATAACCGGAGAAAGCTGCCAGATACGCCCGGTGAACGAAATTGGGGTTCCGACCGGCGTCACCTTTGCGGAAAATCCTTCATTCATCCGCGCAAGATCGCCTTCAGCCAACTGGGCCTTCAGTTCCATCTCTCCATCGCGGGCAAGACGAAAGAGGACGCCGGACCCCGCCCCGACGACCTGGCCCGGCTCGACCGCGCGCGTCAGGACCAGGCCCGCGGCGGGCGCGCGAACGTCCAGCCGCCCAATCCTTGCCTGCCCCGCGCCAAGCTGAGCCTTTGCAACTGCAACGCGCGCACGCGCAGCATCGCGCGTCGCGGTCTTGCGATCGAGATCCGCCTTCGAAATGAAGCCGCGGGCAACAAGCGCGCTCGCACGATCCAGTTCGGACTGGGCCAAACGCGCATCGGCCTGCGCCACGACCACATTGGCAGCAAGCTGGTTGGCCTCCTGAGACTGGACCGAGCGCTCGATGGATGCCAGAACCTGTCCCGGGCGGACCCAGTCTCCGGGCTCGACCCAAACGCGAGTCACCATCCCGCCTTCACCCACAACCCCAACCGGCATTTCGCGCCGCGCACCAAGCGAGCCGGTTGCCGTGACGAGATTGGTCACGCTGGTCTGACCGGGCACAATCACCGTCACTCGCGGCGACTGCTTGTTTGCGGCGCTGTCCGCTGCGGCGCCGCCAGCATTCGACGCACTTCGACCAAAGATCATATAGGCCGCAAAGATCGCCACCACGACAAGCACACCCGCAATGATGAGGTTGCGGCGCTTGCGGCGCGCAACAATATCCTCATCCGTGAGGTAGTCCATGTCGGAGGACTGGTGCGAGATGCTTGATTCGTAATTCATAATAGTTCCGCTTTCAGGCCTGGCGCGCAGGCAATGCCCTTTGGTCTTGCGACTGTATTATCTTAATAAGTCACCGACCTCAAGTCTGATTGCGGCACGCCATCCCTCGGCCACGCGGGGTCTTTGCTACATTTTGCTGCAGTGCGCAACAGATTTCCCGCTTTTCTGCCGCTTTTGCCGCATCTTGCAACCGGCAACGCGCGCCCGTAAGCTGGGCATTCCCACTTTGTCGCA
>JADLBY010000220.1 GCA_020847445.1 Sphingomonadaceae bacterium
CCTTGGTCGCGCTGAATTGCAGGTCGGGATTCTTTTCCTGCTGATAGCCGACATCCCACGACGAGCGCGCCATGAAGACGGGGTTGCCGTCGCGGTCCTTCGCCATGTTGCCGCCGTTGAATTGCGCGAAGGTCTTAAGCGCGGCGTCGCTGCCATTCAGCCAGCGGGCAGTGTCGAAAGGGGCGGGCTCAAGGAATGCGTCGACCTTATATTCGGCCTCCAGCCTTGAAATCAGCACGTCGAGCTGGAGCTGGCCGACCACGCCGACCACCCAGTTGGAGCCGATTTCGGGATAGAATACCTGGATCACCCCTTCTTCGGACAGATCATCGAGCGCCCTGCGCAGCTGTTTGGTTTTGGTCGGATCGCGCAGGACGACGCGGCGCAATATTTCGGGGGCGAAGTTGGGAAGGCCGGTGAAACGCACGCTGTTCTTTTCGGACAGCGTATCGCCGACGCGCAAGGTGCCGTGATTGGGGATGCCGATGATGTCGCCGGGTTCGGCGGTGTCGGCAATCTCCCGGTCCTGCGCGAAGAACAGGATCGGCGAATGGATCGCCACCGGCTTGCCCAGCCCCGAAGGCGTCAGTTTCATCCCGCGTTTGAATGTGCCCGAACAGAGCCGCATGAATGCGATGCGGTCACGGTGCTGCGGGTCCATATTGGCCTGCACCTTGAAAATGAAGCCGGTGACTTCGCTGTTGCCGGGCACGATCTCGCCCACCTCGCTCGGTTGCGGGCGCGGCGGCGGGGCAAAGCGCGCAATCGCGTCGATCAGTTCGCCGACGCCGAAATTCTTGAGCGCCGAGCCGAAATAGACCGGCGTCAGGTCGCCGTGCCGATAGGCGTCGAGATCGAATTCGGGATAGCCCGCCTGCGCCAGTTCAACCTCCTCGGCGACGTCGGACGGCAACGCGGGCGCAGGGTCGATCTTGCCCAGAAACTCCCTCGAATCGCCTTCGGGGCGGGAGACGCCGCCAGTGGCGAAATCGAGAATGCCCTCGAAAGTGCCGCCCATGCCGACCGGCCAGCTCATCGGGCAGACGTCGAGCGCCAGCTTGTCGGCCACCTCGTCGAGTATCTCGAAACAGGGGCGGCCTTCGCGGTCGACCTTGTTGACGAAGGTGATGATCGGCACGCTGCGCAACCGGCAGACCTCGAACAGCTTCAGGGTCTGCGGCTCGATCCCCTTGGCGGCGTCGATCACCATGATTGCCGAATCGACGGCGGTCAGCGTGCGATAGGTATCCTCGCTGAAATCCTCGTGTCCCGGCGTATCGAGCAGGTTGAAGACGATGCCGCCTTTCTCGAACGTCATCACCGAGCTGGTCACCGAAATCCCGCGCTGCTGTTCGATCTTCATCCAGTCCGAACGCGCCCGGCGGGCGGCTCCGCGCGCCTTGACCTCGCCGGCAAGATGGATCGCACCCCCCTGCAGCAGCAGCTTTTCGGTGAGCGTGGTTTTACCGGCGTCTGGATGCGAGATGATCGCAAAGGTGCGGCGCTTGGCCCATGGTGCAGTCGTCATGGGGCGGGCGCATAGCCGGGTTTGGCGAAAACATCCAGAAAAGGCTGAATTGTGTTTTCGCATTGGGGGTTGACTTGTTGCGATTGATTCGCAATTGCGTGGCTATTGCAATTCAATCTCAACAAGGGGAAATCATGTCGGCGTCTGCAACCGGAAAATCCGTTCTGGCCTGTTCAAATCATGGGCCGACAAGGCTGGAACGCAGCGCATTGCTGGGGGCGGTATTGTCAGCCGCTATCATTCCTGCGGCGGCACATGCGGATTTGCTTGACGAGGACGCCGGTTCGGGCCGCGCACCGATCGTGGTGACCGGATCGCGGATCGAGGCGGCCAACCCCAACGCCAATCCCAATGCCCCCTACAAGGTCGAAAAGTCGCAGAGCGACAAGTTCACCGAAGAACTGCGCGATACGCCGAAAACCGTGATCGCCATCCCCAAGGAAGTGATCGAGGATCTGGGTGCGAACAGCTTTCGCGAGGTCGTGCGCTCGACCCCGGGCGTGACGCTCGGCACCGGCGAGGGCGGCAACGCCTTTGGCGACCGTATCTTCATCCGCGGCTTCGAGGCGCGCAACGACGTCTATATCGACGGCCTGCGCGATCCCGGAGTCACCAGTCGCGACATTTTCGCGGTCGAACAGATCGAGATCGTCAAGGGACCATCGGGCAGTTTTGGCGGTCGCGGCACCACCGGCGGCCTTGTCAGCCTCGAATCGAAACGCCCGCAGATAACCGACACCTATACCCATGCCGAAGCCGGCATCGGCACCGAAAATTACTGGCGCGGCGCGGCGGATATCAACATCGCGCTCAACGACCGCGTCGCGGTGCGCGTCAACGGCATGTATCAGAACAGCGACACGCCGGGCCGTGATTTCGTCAACCAGGAGAAATATGGCGGTGCGATCTCCGCCTTCTGGCAGGCGACCGATACGCTGAGCCTGACCGCCGACTACTATCTCTCGCGCATGCAGGGCATTCCCGATTTCGGCCATCCGTTCGACAGCACAACGCAACAGCCCTATAAGGTCGATCGCGACAATTTCTACGGTGTGATCGGCCGCGACTTCATCGAAAACGGTGCCGATGTCGGCACGATCCGCATCGACTTCGATCCAATCGACGATCTCAGCTTCCGTTCGGTAACGCGCATCGGCGAAACCTATAATCGCTATCTGGCCGGAACCCCGGGGGCCGTGTGCCGCTTTGCCCGCACCCTGACCGGCGGCTGCCCGACCAGCGGCGTCGACGTCGGCGAGGCCAATTATACCGTCGCCGCAGGCGGACAGCGCCGCTTCGGCACCAATCGCTATGTCGCCAACGTCACCGACCTGACTGCACATTTCGAAACCGGTGGCATGAAGCACAGCCTTGTCCTCGGCGGCGAATATGCGAAGGAAAAAGTCAGCACCCTGCCGCTGTCGGTCGAGGCCTTTGTCGAGGATGCGGCGGGGAATGTGATTTCGACCCCGACCAGCTATATCCGCAACCTGCTCAACCCCGATCCGGTGCTGGGCTATGATATTCCGGTCTATGCCGATGCCCGCAACGGCCCCACGCGCGTTTCGGTCGAGTCGCTTTCGGCCTATCTGATCGATACGATCAAGTTCACCCCGCAAATCTGGGCGACCATCGGCGCCCGCCTCGATGGCTATGCGCTGCGTTATCAAAGCAACGGACTGCCGGGCGCCACGGTGCTGCGCAACAATGTGCAGTTCGCCAACTATCAGGCGGCACTGACCTGGAAACCGGGCGAGTTGCTGACGCTCTACGCATCGTTCGCCACCTCGTCGAACCCGTCGGGCGAACAGCTTGACGGCAACGGCATCGCCTATGACGGCATCGCCGCGCAGACGCAAAATCTGGAGCCGGAGCGCAACCGCGCCTGGGAAGGCGGGGTCAAATGGGAAACCCCCGACGGCAACCTGCTGTTCACCGCCGCGGCGTTCCAGATCAGCAAGGCCAATGCGCGCGAGAATATCGGCGGCAATGTTTACGAGCTGGTCGGCAAGCTGCGCTCGCGCGGGTTCGAACTCGGGATTAACGGCACGCTGTTCGATGTGCTGCAACTGTTCGGCGGCTATACCTATACCGACGCCAAAATCGTCGAATCGGCCACCGCCGCAAATGTCGGCCGCCCCTTTGCGAATATCCCGAAACACAGTGCCAATCTGCTCGCGACGGTAATGCTGGGCGACCATGCCGAGATCGGCGGGCAGGTGCATTACCAGAGCAGGATTTACGGCGGCACAGTGGCGGCGGGCAACGCGCATGTGCCCGGCTATGTGCGGCTCGATGCCGTCGCCCGCTGGAAGCCGCTTGAATGGCTGGAGGCGCGGGTGAACGTCAACAACATCACCGATAAGCGCTATTATGACGCCATCTATCGTTCAGGCAGCCCCTTCGCCTATATTGCGCCCGGCCGGTCGGCATTCCTGACCCTGGCTGTGAAGATGTAAGGAAACCCCATGTTGATCGTCATTCCGCAGTTGCTCGAACGCGAACAGGCCAAGGCACTGGGCCGCCAGATTGCGGCTGCGGAATGGGTCAACGGCAATGTAACCAGCGGTGCGGGCGCGGCGCTCGCCAAGCGCAACCGGCAATTGCCCGAAGCGGGTGAGGCCGCCGCCCACGCCCGGCAGGTGGTGCAGGAAGGACTGGCCCGATCACAGCTTTTTCTCTCAGCCGCCCTGCCCAAGCGCATCTACCCGCCCTTGTTCAACCGCTATGGCGTGGGCGAGGGATTTGGCGACCATGTCGACAACGCCATCCGCCTGCTGCCCGATGGCACGCAGATGCGCACCGACCTTTCGGCGACGCTGTTTCTCAACGATCCCGAAGACTATGACGGCGGTGAATTGTCGATCGAAAGCGACTTCGGGCGGGTTGCCTACAAGCTCGATGCCGGCGACATGCTGCTCTATCCATCGACCAGCCTGCACCATGTGACCGAGGTGACGCGCGGCGAACGCATAGCCAGCTTCATGTGGCTCGAATCGCTGGTCCGCGATGGTGGCGCGCGCGAGGCGCTGTTCGATCTTGACCAGTCGGTGCAGGCATTGACCGCAGAGCGGGGCGGCGATGACGCGCAGGTGCTGCGCCTGACCAGGCTATACCATAATCTGGTTCGCCGCTGGGCTGATTAGGGCCAGCCTGCAGGGCGGGCTATCCCCGCGCTCACATGCAGGGTGGCAGCGCGAATGCGGCGATCAACGATCCGCACCCAAGCCATCGCGCAACATGGTGTTGACCAGGGTCGCAACCTCGGAGAGATCCCGATCCTCGTTGAGCACGCCGTAACGAAGGCCCAGAAATACGTTCATGCCCATGATCGCCCAGCCATGCGCCTCGTCGATCGGGACGGATATTTCGCCACGCGCCTCGGCTGCGCGGAAACGATCCAGGATGCGCTCTACGGTCGTGCCATAATGCGCCTTCCAGGCATCGGGGGCGACGAATTCGGCTTCATCGATAATCCGGTAGATTTCCTTGTTCTGCCGCGCAAATTCGAGGAAGCCCAGAAGCCCGCGCCGCTCCGCTGCAAGCATGTCTCCGGGGCCGGACAGCAGCGGGGCCACATGGTCGCGCACTTGCATCGACATATCCTGGACCAGCGCACGGAACAGCGAATCCTTTGAATCGAAATAGGTGTAAAAGCTGCCCAGCGCGACGCCTGCCCGGCTGGTGATGCTGACCACCGAACTGTCGTGGAACCCCTTTTCGCCAAATTCGGCACGGGCAGCATCCAGCAATGCGCGCAAGGTGCGCCTGCCGCGTTCGGTGCGCGGAGCCTTGTCTTCCCCCGTCATTGTTGCATCCATGCCACGCACCGCGACCATTTGCAAAAATCCTCTTTCTCGAAGTTGAAAGATGGTTCAACTTTCAGTATGGAGCAAGCAGAAATTTGCGGGAACGCCGCGACTTCGAGAGGACGGAAGAGAGGTTACCATGAAATTCCAGTCATTTACGCGTGCGGCTTTGCTCACGGGAATCGCGCTTGGCAGCGTGACGGCGCTTTCGGCACCGGCATGGGCGCAGGATGAAGCGGCTGCGGACGCAGGCGAAGACAGCGGCGAAATCATCGTTACCGCACGTCGTCGCGAGGAAAGCCTGCTCGATGTTCCGATTTCGATGACTGCTATTTCGGGCGATACGCTCGCCGCACAGGGTGCAGTCGACATCACCGCGCTGCAGGACAAGGCACCGAACATGACGATGCAGATTGCACGCGGTTCGAACTCCACCCTGATCGGCTTCATCCGCGGCGTCGGCCAGCAGGACCCGCTCTGGGGCTTTGAACCGGGCGTCGGCCTTTATGTTGACGATGTCTATGTCGCCCGCCCGCAGGGCGCGGTGCTCGACATTTTCGACGTCGCCCGCGTCGAAGTGCTGCGTGGCCCGCAAGGCACGCTTTATGGCCGCAACACCATTGGTGGTGCCGTCAAATATGTCACCAACCGCTTGGGCAATGAATTCAGCGGCAAGGTTCGCGCCTCATATGGTGCCTATAACCAGGTCGATCTTATCGGCCAGATCACCGTCCCGCTGGGCGACAGCCTTTCGATCGGCGGCGCGATCGCATGGTATCAGCGCGATGGTTTCGGCACCAAC
Source organism: Sphingomonadaceae bacterium (assembly GCA_020847445.1). Lineage (GTDB taxonomy): Bacteria > Pseudomonadota > Alphaproteobacteria > Sphingomonadales > Sphingomonadaceae > Sphingorhabdus_B. The sequence goes on from JADLBY010000220.1 coordinate 6,140, forward strand.
CTGACCACGGGTGCCGAGCATTATAACAAGGATGTTCTTGCCGGTCGCATCTCGGCCGAGTTCGCACCTTCGGACGCCGTCTTCATTCGCGTCGCTGCCGACAAGATCATCGACAAATCCAATCCGCGCCACGGCACCCGACTGGTCGGCAATGGCGGCGTGCCGATTTTCCAGCCCACCGCGAGTGTCTATGATACCCGCGCCGGCATCGGTGACGACAACAAGGTTGAAACGCAGGGTGTTTCGCTGACGGGTGAGTTCGCCCTTTCAGACATACTGACCTTCAAGACCATTTCGGCCTATCGCGACGGACACACCGACACGCTGATCGATTTCGACAACACCCCGGGCCCCGTGCTCGACATCCCCGGTCTTTATGACGACCGCCAGTTCACGCAGGAATTGCAGCTACTGATCGACGGCGATCGCATCCAGGGTGTGGCCGGTCTTTACTATCTCGATGCCCATGCGAGCGGCGCGTTTGATACGGTGCTGGGCGCCCTCAACACCACAACGCTGACTTCGGGCACGGTGAAGACCAAAAGCTACGCCGCCTTCGCCGACTTCAGCTTTGACCTGACCGAGCAGTTGAAGCTGTCTGCCGGCCTGCGCTACACCAAGGATGACAAGACCGGCACGGTTTTCCGTCGCAACTATACCGGCATCCGCAGCCCGCAGTTCGGCAACAGCGCGGCCATTCCCGGCCTGCTCCGTTCGGACTACACCAACAGCCGCAGCTTCAAGAAGCTGACCCCGCGCGTATCGCTGAGCTATCAGCCGAACGACGACCTCAACCTCTACGCCTCTTATGGCAAGGGGTTCAAGTCGGGCGGCTTCGACATGCGCGGCGACGTGATCCTGACGCCGACCACGGTCAACGGTTATGAACCCGAAACCATCGACAGCTTTGAAGTTGGCGTAAAGAGCGCGTTGCTCGACCGCACGCTCTTTGCCAATGTCGCGCTGTTCAAGTCGAAATATAAGAACCAGCAGGTCACCGTGCAGGTTCCGGCGTTGCCGAGCGGCATTGCCAGCTTCGTCGACAATGCGGGTCGTGGCGACATTTGGGGCGCGGAAATCGAACTGCGCGCCGTGCCTTCGCCCAATTTCTCGATGAATGCGGCGGTCGGCTACACCAATGCCGACTATAAGGAATTCCTGACCTTCATCGCGGGCGGCACCACGCCGGTCGACGTATCGAATGCACGTGAATTCCAGAATACGCCCCGGTTTACCGCCAGCGCATCGGCAACGCTTTCGGGCGATCTGCTGGGCGGGACGATTTCGTTCACCCCGGCCGTGTCGCTGCGCAGCGATGCCTATATGTTCGAAATCCCGACTCCGGCGCTCGATCCGGACGGCTATTTCCTGGTTGACGCTTCGGCCGCATGGACCTCGCCCGACGATGCATTCAAGCTGTCGGTCAACCTCCGGAACCTGACCAACGAGCGCTATCGCGTAGGTGGTTACAACTTCCCGGGTGCGTTGTTCGGCAACTCGATCATCGGCTATTACGGCCCGCCGCGCACCGCGACGTTCAACATCGAATACCGTTTCTGATTTCCTCCCATCCTCTCCCGGGAGTGAAAGCGAAAGGCCGGGGTTTGCGCCCCGGCCTTTTTGTTGCGCGCGTTATAAACCAAACGCGTTCATACCGCTGCCCCAGCGCAGGCCGGGGCGACGATGACCTTTCAGCTCAGGGCTGAATGGCCGTCGCCTTTATGCGCGCAGCACCGCGCCCAATTTTTCTGCCGCCGAGACAATCGATAGAGAAATCGCGTGCAGATCGGGATCGGTATAGCTTTTCTCGCCCGGTTGCAGCGTCACTTCGATCGCGAGGCTGACCTGACCTTCGGGCACGCCCTGACCGGCAAAGCGATCGAACAGGCGGACCGCCGCAATATTGGCCTTGTCGCACCCCCTGATCGCGCGGACAAGTTCCCCTGCGGCCAGCGTTTCGGGCACGAGGAAGGCAAAATCGCGTGTCACCGCCTGCAACGCCGGTGGTGTGTAAGCCGGGCGCATGAAGCCCGTGCCCTTCTTCGCCGGTATCGCGTCGAGGAAGATTTCCCCCGCGATTACCGCGCCATCCAGATCGAACGCTTTGGCGGTCGCCGGGTGCAGCGTGCCGAACGCGGCGAGGATATTTTTCGGTCCCATGCGCAGCGTCGCCGACTGGCCGGGATGATAATGCGCGCCCGCCTCGCCCAGCACCATCAGGCTTTCGGTGGCAACGCCTGCCGCTGCGAGCAGCGCCAACAGCTCGGCCTTGGCATCATAGGCATCGAACTTCGCCGCCTTGCCGCTGGCCCAGCCGCGCGGGGCCTTTTCGCCCGCCAGCACTATGCCTGCCGTCAAACGCTCGCTGTCCGCCAGATAGCGCCGCCCGATTTCGAACAGTCGCACCGACGAAGCACCACGATCGATATTGCGCTGCGCCGCCGACAGAAGGCCGGGAAGCAGCGAGGGACGCATCACCTTCATATCCTCTGAAATCGGATTTTCGAGGCTCCACACACCACCGCCAAAGGCATCAGCCTCCTTCTGCGGCAGGAACGACCAGTTGATCGCTTCGTTCAGCCCGCGCGCCGCCGCCGCACGGCGCACCTTGCGTTCCAGGCTCTGCTGCGGCGTTGCGGTCGGTTTGGCAACGCCATCGGCGCGCGGAAGCGGCGCCGAAGCAATGTTGTCGAGGCCAACGATGCGCACGACTTCCTCGACAAGGTCTGCTGGCCCGTCGATATCGCGCCGCCATGTCGGGACAGTGACCGTCCAGTCGGCTGCCACGTCAAAGCCCAGCGATTCGAGGATGGCCTTCTGCCGGTCGGCGGGCACATCGATCCCGCCCAGCGTGGCACAGCGCGCGCTGTCATAGGCAATCGCCTTGCGCTCCATCGGCGGTTGCCCTGCATGGACAACATCGCTCGCCTCGCCGCCGCAGATTTGCAGGATCAGGTCGGTGAGCAGCGCGAGGCCATCGTCGAGAAAAGCGGGGTCGACACCGCGTTCAAACCGGCTGCGCGCGTCCGAGGTCAGCGCCAGCGCCTGCCCGGTCCTGGCGATGCGTTCGGGCGTAAAATACGCGATTTCGAGCAACACATCGGTCGTGTCGTCGGTGCAGCCCGAATGTTCGCCGCCCATGATCCCGGCAATGTCGTGCACGCCCGCATCATCGGCAATCACCGTCATCTCGGATGTGAGGATATATTGCTTGCCGTTGAGCGCGGTGACGGTTTCACCCTCGGCTGCACGGCGGGCGACCACCGCGCCGTTCAGCTGCGCCAGATCATAGGCGTGCGCGGGCCGCCCGCAGGCGAGCATCAGATAGTTGGTGCAATCGACCAGCGCCGAAATCGGGCGCTGCCCCGCCGCCTTCAGCCGCGCCTGCATCCAGTCGGGCGAGGGACCGGTCTTCACCCCGCGAATGACGCGGCCGAAAAAGGCCGGACAACCTTCGGGATCGAGGGTAGCGATTTCGACCGGACAGGGATAGCTGCCGGAAATGGCGGGCACCTCAACCGGTTTGAATGTGCCGAGCCCGGCGGCGGCCAGATCGCGCGCGATGCCCACCACCCCCATGCAATCCTGCCGGTTGGGGGTGATTGCGACGTCGATCACCGGATCGTTCAGATCGGCATATTGGGCAAAGGCCATGCCGACCGGCGCGTCGGCGGGAAGCTCGATGATGCCATCATGGTCGTCGCCCAGTTCGAGTTCGGCGACCGAGCACATCATGCCGTTCGATTCGACACCCCGGATCGCGGTTTTTTTCAGCACCATGCCATTGGCGGGCACGGTTGCGCCCTCGACCCCGAACACACCGACCAGCCCGGCCCGCGCATTGGGCGCACCGCACACGACCTGCAACGGATTGCCGTCGCCCCGGTCGACACTCAGCACCTGCAGCTTGTCCGCCTGTGGATGCGGGGCTGCGGTCATCACGCGCGCGACGGTGAAACCCGCCAGACGGTCCGCCGGATTCTCGATGCCTTCAACCTCAAGCCCGATACGGTTGAGGGTATCGGCGACCTGTTCGATCGTGGCATCGGTTTCGAGATATTGCTTGAGCCAGGAGAGCGAGAATTTCATGCGCCTACTCCCCCCGACAAAGTGGGCACATCGAGCGCGTCGAACCCGTAATGCCGGAGCCAGCGATTGTCGCCGTCGAAGAAGGCGCGCAGATCGTCCATGCCATATTTGAGCATCGCCAGCCGGTCGACACCGGTGCCGAAGGCAAAGCCCTGCCAGATATCGGGATCAAGCCCGCAGGCCTCGATCACCTTGCGGTGCACCATGCCGCTGCCCAGCACCTCCATCCAGCCTTCACTGCCGCCGATCACGCGCTTGCCCTTGACCACCGAATAGCCGACATCGACCTCGACCGATGGCTCGGTGAAGGGGAAGTAACTGGGGCGCAGCCGCAGCACGACATCGTCGCGCTCGAAAAAGGCCTTGAGGAAGGTTTCCAGCGTCCATTTGAGATGGCCGAGATGGATACCCTTGTCGATCACCAGCCCTTCGATCTGGTGGAACATCGGCGTGTGCGTCGCATCGCTGTCGCTGCGATAGACGCGGCCCGGCGCGATGATGCGGATCGGTGGTTCCTGTGCCATCATCGTGCGGATCTGCACCGGCGAAGTGTGCGTGCGCAGCAGCATGCGCTGCTCCTCGCCCGAACGCGGGAAATAGAATGTGTCGTGCATCGCGCGCGCCGGGTGCGTGTCGGGGATGTTGAGCGCGCTGAAATTGTGCCAGTCGTCCTCGATCTCCGGCCCTTCGGCGACGGCGAAGCCCATATCGGCAAAGATTTCGGCCAGTTCGTCCATCACCTGGCTGACCGGATGCACCGTACCATGCGGCGCTTCGGGCGCGGGCAAGGTCATATCGAGCCGTTCGGTCGCCAGCCGCTGGTTGAGGATCGCGGTTTCGAGTTCCGCCTTTTTGGTGGCTATCCCGTTGGTCACTGCTTCGCGCAGGCCGTTGATCGCAGGCCCCTGCACCTGCCGCTCTTCTGGCGACATCTGCCCCAGCGTCTTGAGCAGCGCCGAAACGCTGCCCTGCTTGCCGAGCGCGTCGATGCGCACGGCCTCAAGCGCGTCGGGCGTATCCGCCGCGCCGATGGCGGCGAGGATCTGGTTCTGAAGTGTGGCTATATCGCTCATATCGGTTCGCCTGATAAGCAAATGGGCGCGAACGGCAAGTGCCGCCCACGCCCATTTGCGCATTTATCGAAGTGTTGCTTATGCTGCTTTCGGCAGCGCTGCCTTCGCCTGCGCAACTATGGCGCTAAACACAGCCGACTCGTTCATCGCAAGATCGGCAAGCGTCTTGCGGTCGAGTTCAACACCGGCAAGCTTCAACCCGTGCATGAACACGCCATAGGTCATGCCTTCGGCGCGGACAGCAGCGTTGATGCGCTGGATCCACAGAGCGCGGAAATTGCGCTTGTTTACCTTGCGGTCGCGATACGCATATTGACCGGCCTTTTCGACGGCCTGACGTGCGATGCGGATGGTGTTCTTGCGGCGGCCATAAAAGCCTTTTGCCTGCTCAAGAATGTTCTTGTGCTTGGCGCGGGTGGTTACACCCCTTTTGACGCGTGCCATTTCTCAGCGCTCCTTATTTCAAGCCGTAGGGCGCCCAGAGGCGGATGTGACCCGCATCCGAATCGCTGAGCACGTCGGTGCCGCGGTTCTGGCGGATATATTTGCCGCTATGGCTGATCAGGCGGTGGCGCTTGCCGGCTACGCCGTGCTTTACCTTGCCTGTGGCGGTGAGCTTGAAGCGCTTTTTGACGCCGCTCTTGGTCTTCAGTTTGGGCATTTCGGTCTCCTTTTGGAAATCCGTATCGAGCAAACATGGCAGCCCTTTCAGCCAGCCCGCTCATTCGGAAGGCGCGCGCCTAGCGGGATTCGCAGCCAAATGCAAGGCTTTTGGGCCTTTCAGGGCACGGGCATGTTCCCCGGGCGTTGCAGCGCCTGCAACGGATCCCCCAGCGCCGCCATCCGGGCCTTTGACGCCGCCCCGATAATCGGGTGCGGCTGCGCACGATATTCGCGCGGGCTCATCTTGAAGAACTGCCGGAAGTCGCGGTTGAAATGCGCCTGGTCATAATAGTGCATATCCAGCGCGTCCGACCAGTTGCTTTCCGGATCGCGCATGATAACCGCCAGCGTGCGCACGAGACGCTGGCGCCGGAGCAGCAATTTGGGCGGAAAACCGAAGATGCGGAGCGACAGGCGCTGCAACTGGGCAATCGACATCTGCAGCCGATCCGCCAGCCCCGCGACCGTGGTGATTTCGGGATCGAGCAAGGCGGCATGCGCCGCACGCACCTTGTCCTCCATCGGCGCATCGATCAGCGGGCGATTGTCCAGAGCGTCGAGCAGGATCTGATCAAAAGCCGCCGCCATGTCATCAAGGCTGGCCAGCGTCCGCGTCGCCTCCATCATCCGGGCGAACGCTACCGGCGTTTTGACCAGCGATGCGTCGTCGAGCCGATCGGACCAGTTGTCGGCGGACTCGTCGATAAACATGCACCAGCCGACCGGCAGAAAGCCTATGCTGGCGATCCGCGCATGCACCGCCGCAAATGGCCCGGCGAGACTTGTCGGACCGGCAAAGTGCATCGGCGGCACCTCGACCAATTCTCCGCCGACAAACCCGCCCAGCGTATCGCCGCGGTAACGAAAACGGACGCTCGCCCATTCAGGGTTCATCAAGTCGCGAACCGGCTGTCCATCCAGACTGTCGATCGCGGTGAAATAATAGACCGAAAGATAGGGCTGCAAACGCGGATGCGGTGCGATAAAACGCGTATGGCTGGAGCCGTCCGCCCCGGTCATCTTGCCATCCCCTGCATGTGAACCATCATTGCGGCATGAATTTCCGGCGTCAAGCAGCGAGTGGCTTCATGGCCCGTGCAAAACCTGCAGCGGCTGGCCCAGCGCCTCCGCCCGGGCCCTGAGCGCCGCCTTGCTGATCGGGCGGGGCATGTCGAGAAAGGCGCGGGGCGACATCCCCATGAAGTCGCGAAAGTCGCGGCTGAAATGGGCCTGATCATGATAGCTGGCGTCCAGCACCTTGACCCATTTGAGCGCCGGATCGAGCATGCGCGGCGCAAGCGAGCGCAAAAAACGCTGACGGCGCAGCAGGCGCTTTGGCGGGAAACCAAATACGCGGCGGCAAAGGCGTTCGACATATTGGCTGTTGAGGTTCACGCGCGCTGCCAAATGTCCGACATCGGTGATTTCCGGGTCGGCAAGGGCTGCATGCACCCGCTCAATCTCGTCCTCCCGGTCATTTTCGGGGCCCAGCGCCGCGAGCAGGTGCCGGTCGAAGACATCGGCGATCTCGCGATGGTCCTGCAATCGCTGCACATCCTGCCATATCGCACCAAAAAGGGCAAAGCCTGTATCGGTTTCAACGTCGAACACGGCATTGGCGCAGCGGCTCGCGCTGCTGCCCACGAACCGGCTCCAGCCCACAGGCAGCATGCCGATTCCGGCGAGCCGCGCATAGGAGCAGCGGACATGGCAGGCCCGGCTGGTCGGCCCGGTCATCGACGCGCGCGGGACCGGAGCCACCGGATCGGGCACGAGGCTTGCGGGGATCATGCCATCGAGCATGAAACGCGCGCTGGCCCATTCGGGATACAGCAGATCGTCCAGTTCGACACCGCCCGGCGTCGCGATCTCGACAAAATAGTAACTGCTGAAATAGCGCCGGAGAGCTGGTGCCGGCAGGATGAACCTGTAGTCTCCGACAGGGCTCAGTGGTGGCACGCCAGCGCCTCGATCACATCTTCCATCCGCGCCGGATCGCCAAGCGCGATGACATGGCCGTCAGACCCGGCGTGCAGCATCTCGCCATTCCAGTCGCACATCATCCCCCCCGCGCCCTCGACCACCGGAACCAGCGCGGCGAAATCGTGCAACTTAAGGCCTGCCTCGACCACGAGGTCGACATGCCCGGAGGCGAGCAGCGCATAATTGTAGCAATCGCCGCCGAACAGCATCCTTTTGTGCGCGGTCTGCGCGGCGAGCGCCATGAAGTGATCGCCGTCATGCTGGCTGAAATATTGCGGACCGCTGGTGGCAAGCGCGGCCTGCGCCAGTTCCTTGCAGCCCCGTGTCGAAACCGGCTTGCCGTTCAGCGTCGTGCCCTCGCCGGTCACGCCCAGCCAGCGTTCGCCGCTGATGCACTGGTCGATCAGCCCCAGCACCGGCCAGCCATCTTCCAGCAGCGCGATCAGCGTGCCGAATATCGGTCGCCCCGCCATGAAGCTGACGGTGCCGTCGATCGGATCGATGATCCAGCTGCGCCCCGATGTTCCGGGCTTCTCGCCATATTCTTCACCGACAATCGCATCGGTCGGGCATTCGGCATCAAGGATCGCGCGGATCGCGGCTTCGGCGGCGCGGTCGGCTTCGGTGACAGGGGTCGAATCGGCCTTGGCCTCATGGTCGAAATGTGCACGGAAGAAGGGCCGGATGACACCCCCTGCCACATCGGCGAGTCGCCCCGCCAATTCGATCTCCCTCGCCCCAATCATGCAATTTTCTGTGCCCTGCTTTTTGCCAAAGCGCAACGCGCTTTACAAATCAGGGCGTTGGCGATTGCGCCAGATCAATCGAACAATGATGACACGCTGCTTTCGTCGGCGATGCGCTTGATCGCTTCACCCAGCAGCGGCGCGATCGGCAGCTGGCGGATTTTTTCGCTGTCGCGTGCGGCGTCCGATGCGATGATCGAATCGGTGATCACCATCTTGCGCAGGCTCGACGCATTGACGCGGTTGACCGCCTCGCCCGAAAGCACGCCGTGGGTGATATAGGCGACAACGTCGGAGGCACCGGCCGCCTTCAGCGCATCGGCCGCGTTGCACAGCGTTCCCGCGCTATCGGCAATGTCGTCGATCAGGATGCAGAACCGATCCTTCACATCGCCGATGATGTTCATCACCTCGGATACGCCCGCTTTCTCGCGGCGCTTGTCGACGATGGCGAGCGGGGCATCGTCGATCCGTTTTGCCAGCCCGCGCGCGCGAACCACGCCGCCGACGTCGGGGGAGACGACGGTGATCGGCTTGTCGCCATGCCGCTGAAGGATGTCGAGGCTCATCACCGGCCCGGCAAAGAGATTGTCGGTCGGGATGTCGAAAAAGCCCTGGATCTGCCCGGCGTGCAGATCGACCGTCAGCACGCGGTCGGCACCGGCTTCGGTGATCAGGTTGGCGACCAGCTTGGCCGAAATCGGGGTGCGCGGGCCGGGTTTGCGATCCTGCCGGGCATAGCCGAAATAGGGGAGGACGGCGGTGATCCGCTTGGCGCTCGCCCTGCGCAGCGCGTCGATCATGATCAGCAGTTCCATCAGATTGTCGTTCGCCGGATGGCTGGTCGACTGGATGACGAACATATCCTCGCCACGCACATTTTCGTGGATTTCGACGAAAATCTCGTTGTCGGCAAAGCGGCGGACGCTGGCATCGGTCAATGGCAGGCCGAGATAGTCGGCAATGCCTTTGGCCAGAGGAAGGTTACTGTTGCCGGTGATCAGTTTCATGCGCGCTTCCCGTAAGTCGCTTTTTCGGAGTCGCCGCCCCTGTAACGATGCCTTTCTGCGCTGACAATCGCCTTACCCGCCTCGATTGTGGACAATAGGCAATGGGGCCGCAAACCCGAAGTCAACGCTTTCGAGGGTTGAAGCGATTTTGTTCAGTGCCAGGCGGCGAGCGACGGGGATATGTCGATATCTCCAGGCTCGCCAACGCAGCAATGGACAAAATCGGTCAAATCCGTAGGACGTCAAAATGGCTTCGATCCGAACACAAAACACCCCTGGCAATAAAACCGTGACCGATAACCTTTCCATCGCCATGGCCCAGATCAACCAGCGCGTGGGCGACCTGAAAGGCAATGCCGATGCCATGCTGGACTGGCGCGCGAAGGCGGGCGACGTTGATCTTGTGCTGTTCCCCGAGCAGCAGCTGATCGGCTATCCGGCCGAGGATCTGGTGCTCAAACCCGCGTTTCAGCAGGCAGCGGCGCGCGAGCTGGGAAGGCTTGCGGCGGCCACCGCCGATGGCGGCCCGGCCATGGTGGTTGGCTCGATTCTGAAAGAGGCGGACGGACTCTACAATATCGTCGCATTGCTTGACGGCGGCCGGATCGTTGCGGTCCGCAGGAAGCACGAACTGCCCAATTATGGCACCTTTGACGAAAAGCGGATATTTGCATCCGGCCCCTTGCCCGATCCGGTGGAATTTCGCGGTGTGCAACTGGGGCTGCCGATTTGCGAGGATGGCTGGCTGCCCGGCGTGTGCCGCCATCTGGCGGCCCAGGGTGCGGAGCTGCTGGTTTCGCTCAATGGCAGCCCCTATGAAATCGACAAGGATGACCGGCGGCTGGCGCAGGTCTTTGCCGCGCGCGTCGCCGAAACCGGGCTGCCGCTGATCTTTCTGAACCGTATTGGCGGGCAGGACGAACTGGTCTTCGACGGCTGCTCCTTCGTGCTCAACGCCGATGGTCGCGCCGCGCATCAATTGCCGGACTGGGAAGAGCATCTGCGCATCACGCGCTGGACGCGGGGGGTGGCAGGCTGGGTGTGCCAGAGCGGCGAAGTGGCCGTGTGGGAAGAGCATCCGGCAGATATTTATTCGGCAATGGTGCTGGCGCTGCGTGACTATGTCGATCGCAACCGCTTTCCCGGCGTGGTGCTGGGGCTTTCCGGCGGGATCGACAGCGCGATCTGTGCGGCGATCGCGGCGGACGCGCTGGGGCCGGATCGGGTGTGGTGCGTGATGCTGCCCAGCCGTTTCACCGGGCAATTGAGCCTCGATCTGGCTGCGGAATGCGCGAAAATGATCGGCTGTCGCCTCGATACCATCCCGATCAACCCGGCGGTTTTGGCTTATGACGAGATGCTGTCCGGCAGCTTCGCCGACAAGGACGTCGACATCACCGAGGAAAATATCCAGTCGCGCATTCGCGGCGTGACGCTGATGGCGCTGTCGAACAAATTCGGCCACATGCTGCTGACCACCGGCAACAAGAGCGAAATGAGCGTCGGCTATGCAACCATCTATGGCGACATGGCGGGTGGATATAATCCGCTGAAAGATGCCTATAAAATGACCGTTTTTGCAATTGCGCGCTGGCGCAATGCCAACCGCTGCCGCATCGGGCTTGGCCCCGATGGCCCGGTGATGCCGGAGGCGATCATCACCCGGCCGCCGTCCGCCGAACTGCGCCCCGACCAGAAGGATAGCGATTCGCTGCCCGATTATCCGGTGCTCGACGATATATTGCTCGGGCTTGTCGAACAGGAATTGTCGGTGAGCGAAGTCACCGCCCGCGGGCACCCGCGCGATGTGGTCGAGCGGATCGAACGCCTGCTTTACATCGCCGAATATAAACGGCGGCAAGCCCCGCCGGGGGTGAAGCTCGGCAGCCGCAATTTCGGCCGCGACCGGCGCTATCCGATCACCAACGCATTCCGCAGCGGGTGAAGTTTTGGATCTGATATCCCGGATAACAAGCCGTCTCTTTGGCCAACCTATCCTGAACAATGTTGTTCGCGGCGAAGTCGTTGAAGAAATGTGCTTGATGGCATTGGAGCCGGCGTGGCGCCATGCCGGCGGAGACTATGGTGCATGGGATTTGGAGCATCCAAAAACGGGATTAAGAATTCAAATCAAGCAATCGGCAGCGCGGCAAAGTTGGGGTAATTCCATTTCGTCGCCGACATTTTCCATCGCACACAAAACTGGGCGTTATGATGGAGCGAAGTGGATAAGCGAGCGGTCGAGGAATGCGGATATATTCATCTTCGGATGGCATCCGCTGACCGACGACACAGCAGATCACAGGATCGCCGACCAGTGGCAGTTTTTTGTCGTACCTGAACACAAATTACCGAGTCAGAAATCAATAAGGCTTACCAATATACAGCGGCTTGCAGCACCTTGTTCGTGGCTAGAGCTTGGCGATTCAGTCGACAAGGCAATATTGGGGAAGGGCAAGTTTTAGCAGTTCACCTTCCGTTGCCCCAGCGCAGGCTGGGGCCCATCACGTGTCAAAGATAAAGCCGCAAGGCGCGATAGGCACCAGCCTGCGCTGGTGCGGCGGCTAGAGAAGTTTTGAGAGCCATGTGTCGAACCAGCTTTGCGTGTTGATTTCGCCAATTGTCACCGGCACCCCTGCAATCCCGCCGCATTCCAGGCAGCGCGCCTGCGCACCCTGGACGCCCGACAGCAGCCTGAGGTCGGCGGCGATCCGGTCGAATGCCCGTTGCTGCTCGAACGCCGCCCGGCCGAAAAGATCGGTCGGCATTTGCGCCTGCGCCGGTTCGGGCACCAGCCCGCCGAGCAAGGTGCTGGCAAAATCGGGCGCGGGCTCGATATAGAGCGGGTGCCAGTCGCCTTTCTCCAGCTTCGCCCGTCGCGCCGCTTCGGAAAGCGCGTCGTCGAGCCCGCCGAGCCGGTCAACCAGCCCCAATTGGCGCGCGGTGCCGCCTGCCCAGACGCGCCCCTGCCCCACGGCATCGACCTGCTCGACCGTTTTCTTGCGCGAAGTGGCGACGCGGGTCAGGAAATCGCGATAGCCTTTTTCAACTGTCGCCTGCGCCAGCCGGTCAAATTCGGGGCTGATCCCGCCGAGCACATCGGGTTCGCCCGAAAGTTGCGTGGTCCGCACGCCATCGGTGGTCACACCCCATTTGGCAAGCGCCTCTCTGGCAGACGGCAGCACGCCAAATATGCCGATCGAGCCGGTGATCGTCGACGGCTCTGCAAAGATTGTGTCGGCGGGCGTCGAAATCCAGTAGCCCCCGCTGGCGGCGAGATTGGCCATCGACACGACAACCGGGATCTTTCGGCGTTTGGCTTCGGCTATGGCCAGCCGGATTTTCTCCGAAGCCATCACCGACCCGCCCGGTGAATCGACCCGCACGACCAGCGCCTTCAGCTCGTCATTTTTGAGCGCGCCGTAGATGAGTTCGGAGACGCTATCGCCCGCCGCCACGCCCGGGCCGCCCTCTCCATCGATGATTTCGCCCGAAATGGTGACAACGCCGATCGGCGGGCCGTCACGCGACGGGCCATGCGCGGCAAGCAGGGCCGCCGGACGGGTCTCGGCGAAGGAACCGACCGCCTCGTCGCGCCCCTCCCCAACCTTGGCGGCGACATATTTGCCAAAGGCAACCCGGTCGCCCAGCCGATCGACCAGCCCGTTGGCAAGCGCCAGTTGCGCCAGATCGCCTTTTGCAGCCTCAACCGCTGCGGGCGCATCGGCAAGCAGGGCATCCAGCTTTGCCTTGGGCCTCGCCCTCGCAACCTCGGTGCGCCATTGCTCCCACACCTCGTCATACAAAGCCTTCATCGCCACTTCGGCCTCGGGCGACTGGTCGGCGCGCATATAGGGCTCGACCGCGCTCTTGAAGGTGCCGACGCGGTAGATGTGCGCCTTGATGCCCAGCTGGTCGAACAGCCCCTTGTAATAGGTGCGCGAGCCGCCCGGCCCGGTCGGCAACACGCCGCCGAGCGGGTCGACCCAGATTTCGCTGGCATGCGCCGCCAGTTGATAGCCGTCGTCGCTATAGGCTGTGGCAAAGGCATAGACCGGCTTTCCGGCCTTGCGTACGGCATCGATCCGCTCGCCCAGCGCGGCAAGGCTTGACTGCCCGCCACCCATGAAGCGGTCGAGATCGAGGACAACCGCCTTGATGCGTTCATCCTTCACCGCAAGGTCGAGCGAGCGGGAAAGGTCGCGCTGGCGATATTCACGCATCGGTGCACGCTGCGACAGCAGGGCGGCGACCGGGTCGATGGCGGCGGGCTGTTCGGACACAAAGCCGTCCAGTTCGACCAGCAACGCCCCGTCGCGCACCGCGCCCGGATTGGGCCCCGCGCTCAGCAGCGCATAGAGAATGCCGAAAAAGACCAGCAGGAAGAGCAGCGCCAGCCCGTCCTTGATCGCAACCAGAAACCGCCAGACGCCCTTCATAAATGCCATAATCTTTTCCTGTTCCGTTCAGCCACGATTTCCGACGGCACCGCCGCCCCGGCGCAGGCCGGGGCCCATCACGCATGCTTGGGTGAACCAGCAAAGGAGATAGGCACCAGCCCGCGCCGGTGCAACGTGATGTTTGAATCAATTCGTCCCGAAAATTGAAAAGGGCCGCCCCGGTTGGAAGCGACCCTTTCCTTGCATGGTCAGCAGCCGGACATGCCGCTGCCGGGAGTGGTATTCATGCTGAAATCAGCAGCCGATCCCCCGAACGGAAATGTCCGACCTCGTAACTGAACCATGAGACATCGGATCACCTCCTTTCGATTGTTGAAAACTGTTTGCGTCTTGCATCTGCTTGCCCTCCG
>JADLBY010000221.1 GCA_020847445.1 Sphingomonadaceae bacterium
AACTGGACCACCGATTGGCCGATATCCTCATCCATCAACACCTCCGGCCCGCAACAGCGCACGGGTAACCAGGTTTTTGGCAAGTTTTGCCCTGAAGCGAGCGTCTGCCTGAATGTCACTGCGAAATCGAACGCCTTCCAAGGCAATTTGCGCGGCGTGCTGTGCAACAGAGCGATCCAAAGCTTTGCCGCGCAGGAAGGCTGTAGCGTCATCGGATTTCACCGGTCGATCGGATATGCCGCCAACGACAATGGTCGCGTCTAGGCATTTTCTGCCGTCCATTTCAGTCCCGGCAGCGGCCATCGCCATCGCAAAATCCCCCGGGCGCCGTGAGACCTCCTCGAAAGCCCATGTTTTCCTGTTACCCGGAAAGACGATGTGAGTCAGAAGTTCGCCTTCCCTTATTGCTGTCGTATAATGACCTTCAAAGAAGTCATTCGCGGATACACTACGTGTGCCATGTTGGCCTTGAAGGGACATTATGGCCCCGAGTGCCACGGCCACGACGGGCATCTCGGCAGAGCCATCCGCGTTGGCAAGGCTTCCTCCTATAGTTCCCCGGTTTCGAACCGCCTGATGTGCCACATGTTGCAGTGCTTCGCGCAGGAGCGGCACCAGGCGGGCCACGACAGGCGATCGGGCATTCGCATCATGGGTCGTCATGGCGCCAATCAGCAACTCGCCTTCGCTTTCCTGAATGCCTTCCAGTTCCCTGATCGACCCCAAATCAACCAGCAGTCCAGGGCTTGCCATGCGAAGCGCCATCATCGGCAGAAGCGACTGCCCGCCCGCCAAGGGGCGGGCATCGCTGTTTTTTGCCAGCAACTCAATTGCTTCGGTAACCGTGGCGGGGCGGGCATATGAAAAATCGGGAAACTTCATGGAAACCCACCAGACCCTTCACTTGGGAGGACGCCCCCCCCAAGAACCTAACGCATTTTGAAGCTGACTGTCACCCCGTAGGTCGCCGGCTGTCCGGCGAACCTGGCAATGGTATCATAGTCCGTGAACACGTTCGTCACATAATACTTGTCGAATACGTTCTTGCCGAAAAGCATGACACTCCATTGCCCGTCATTGAACGAGGCGCCGGCACGGACATCGAAAAGGCCATAGCCATCGATCGTATATGTCTTGCTTACCGGTACCGATGAACGGAAGTCAGGCGTAACGACCAAGCCGAGGTCACCGCCAATATTGGCAAGCGCCTTGCTCCGCACAGAATAGACAATTCCCACAAAAGGCTCGGCATTGCCGATTTTCCATTTGTAGTCGGCCGAAAGGCGCATTTGGTATTTTGGTGTGTACGGAATGACCGACCCAGCATAGTCCTTGACGCCGCCAGCAGTGTCACGGCCAATAAAGCTTGTGATCTTGCTGTTCAGGTAACTACCCGAGAGGCCGAGCGTCAATCCATTGGCGGGCGAATAGGTTGTGTCGAGTTCCAAGCCGAGCATTCGAGACTTCGGAATATTGTCCAGGGCGTCAAGGACTCCGAAAATCGGATCGACGATTTTACCGCGCAACTGTTTGTTGCGGTAGTCATAGTAGAAAGCTGCACCACTGGCATTGAAGCGGCGGTCGGAGGAGCTCAACTTGAAACCTGCCTCGTAAGACATCAGCGATTCCTGGACCACTGGCAGAAACTGCTCGAAAGTCGCTGCCGAAGCGATTGGGAAACTGCCAGCCTTGTAGCCCTTTGCGATGTTTGCATAGAGCAGGACTCCCGGGGCGGCCTTGTAATCGACACCTGCGCGCCAGGATACGTTATGCTCAGCGAGGGTGTCGCGAAACTCGCCTGGCAGATATGTAGCTGGCGTGCCGTCTAGCGTGGTGTTGTCCAGCGGAGCGCATCCGGCACCAATTGGGGGCACCGGAACGCCAGTGGGCGTAAAACCAGCAACTGGGAAAAAGCCCAGCTGGATAGCATTCGCAAGCGAATCAAATACGCCGCCGAACGATCCATCACCCGGATCACCCGTGCAAGTCGCGGCGGTGCGGCGCGCATTAGTATAACGTGCGCCTGCTTTCAGCGTGATCTTGTCCCCCAAGTCGTATTCGCCATTCGCGAAGAACGCATAGTTTCTCATGTGCTGGTCTGTGTAGACATAGGCGCCGGTGTAACCGAAAATTGCGGCTGTACTGATCTGGGAGAAGGTCTGCAGTTGATATTCATAGACGTGGCTTTTTTCATAGTTGCCGCCGAGGACCCAGCGGAACTGGGCGTCTCCTCCATTCGAAACACGAAGTTCCTGATTGAAAGATTTGATAAAGCCGCGATCGACGATGAAATCGTCGGCAAACAGCGTTGTGCCGTCTGTCTCAAAGCCCTGATTAGGCTTGTAATCAACATAGGACGTGATTGCGGTGACCGTAATATTGTCCGCGACTTCCCAGTTTGTGCGAAGCGCGCTCTGTAGTAGTCGGTTATTTGCGTGAGGCCGAGTAGCAGGCGTCCAGGCCGCATTCTGGCGCGCTATCTCGGTCGGCGTCCAATCCGCTGCTCGCGCGTTGAAGGGTGCGAACGGAAAAGCGCGCAGAGCTGGATCGGTAAACGGCGGGGCTTGCGACAGCAGGGTCTGATATTGGGGTGCCTGCGGATCGCTCTTGTCGCGCCAGCCGTTCAGGTTGAGCTCGAAATTCAATCTGCTTGAGGGTTCCCAGTCGAGCAGAAGACGGGCGGCATAGTAATTGACCTGACCCAGCGTGGTCTCTCACCAGAGAATATCTTTGCCGAACAATTCGTAGCCAGCAACTGAGCAGGAGGAACAAGATGGGTGTGGACAGTCTCGGCTATGTCGGCCTCAATGTCAGCAAACCGACTGAATGGGCCAACCTTTTGGAAGGGGTCTTTGGCATGGAGGCCCGACCTCGCGAGGGATCGAACGCGATCGATTATCGCCTAGACGACCATCACCATCGCTTTACGCTCTATCCCTCCAAAGAGGATAGTGTCGCAGTTGTCGGCTGGGAAGTTACAGCGGAGGCCAAGCTTGAGGAACTTGTTGCAGAATTGCGTGGCCGCCAGATCGAGGTAATTGCCGGCTCGCAAGCACTTTGCGAAGAGAGGAAGGTCAGAAAGCTTTACAGCTTCACATGCCCAATGGTTGGCTCCAACAATGAGATCTACTACGGCCCGCTGGTTTCCAATACCCTCTTCAACCCGCGCCGCGGCATTTCGGGTTACAAGACCGGATCTTTAGGGCTTGGACATATCGTTTTCTGGGTCAAAGACTTGGCTGCCTCAGTCAAATTCTACCAAGACATCATGG
>JADLBY010000222.1 GCA_020847445.1 Sphingomonadaceae bacterium
CATCGCGGCCGAACTCAAGGCCGAAGCGGGCATGATCCTGGTCCTCTCGCGCGATGGCACGCCGGTTCTCCAGCCCGTGTTCTACGGCGAGCGACAGGCTGAACCTGCCGAAGCCGACAGCGGAATCGAAGTCGTGCCGGCGGACGATAGCTCGGACAAGCGCCGGACCACCTTGTCCAAGCGCCTGGTCGATGAGCTGGCCATGCAGCGCCGCGACGTCCTGGCCCTGCATGTTGCCTCTGATCCCGGGCTTGCGCTCGACGTCATGGTCTTCTCGCTGGCTGATGCCGATACGCACGACTGGCGGGCGCGGGCCGCAACCACACTGCGTGCGCCTCTTCCGGCAGGGCCAATCATTGGCTTCGAAGCCAAGGATGCTCCGGCCAGCAGCGCGCTTGCTGAGCTCAGGTCCAGTCTCGACGAAAGCTGGCGCGCGGGCACCGATGCGACTTCCCGCTTCGACCTGTTTCGCGCGTTGTCCGATGACAGCCGCGCCGCATGGCTTGGCTATGTCGTAGCCCGGTCGCTCGAGGCGAGCCTCAATATGACGGGCGAGCGTCAGCTGCCGTTTCAGGATCACCTCGGTAGCCTGATCGGCATCGACATGGCGCAGTGGTGGCGACCCACTGCGGCCAACTATTTCGACCGGGTGTCAAAGCAGGCGATCCTCGACGCGCTGACCGATGTCGGCGGCCTCGAGCTTTCCTCGCGCTTTGCCTCGGTCAAGAAGGGTGATCTCGCGATGAGCGCCGAGCGTGTCTTCGCCGGCACTTACATCACCGAAGTCGAAGTACGCGAGAAGGCTCTGGCCTGGGTGCCTGAGGTCATGCGCTTCACCTCCGCTGCGCCAGAGGCTGGCGAGCCGGAGATTGACGTCACTGACACTGAGCGCGGTGTAGACACCGAAGATCAGTCCCC
Organism: Sphingomonadaceae bacterium; assembly: GCA_020847445.1. Lineage (GTDB taxonomy): Bacteria > Pseudomonadota > Alphaproteobacteria > Sphingomonadales > Sphingomonadaceae > Sphingorhabdus_B. Next base: position 919 of record JADLBY010000222.1, read on the forward strand.
CCGCGAGCTGGCCGCCTGACCTCCTCCTGACAGGCAAGGCCACTCGTACCTCGAGAAGCGGTCCTTCGGCTCACGCCGGAGGGCCGCTTCCTTTTTGCATTGAGAGCAGAGGGGGCTCGGGACCCTGTGGCACTGACCGGCGAACCCGTCGCCGATTGTCCAGATGCCTTAATCAGGAGAACCATCATGGCCTATCGCAAGGGGCAGGGCGGCGGCTTGTCGCCCGCCACCCGCATTACCCAGGAAATCATCGCGCGTCTGGAAGCCGGCACGAAGCCGTGGATCAAGCCGTGGCGCGGCGTGCCCGTTTCGCGGCCCCTGCGGGCCTGCGGGATTCCGTACCGCGGCATGAATGTGTTCTGGCTGTGGATGGTCGCTGACATGTGCGGCTACGCCTCGCCGTTCTGGATGACCTACAATCAGGCCAAATCGCTCGGCGCCCAAGTCCGCAAGGGGGAGAAGTCGACCATCGCGATCTTCTACAAGAGCTACACCAAGGAAGTGGAAGCCCCCGATACTGGCGAAAAGACCGACGAAGCCCGCCGGGTGCTAAAGGCCTATCCGGTCTTCAATGCCGATCAGGTCGAAGGTCTGCCCGAGCGCTTCCATCCGGCTGCAACCTTGGAGCTGATCGAGCCTGAAGGGCGCGAGGCCGAACTTGATGCCTTCTTCGCCGCCATTCCCGTCAATCTGCGCCACCAAGGCTCTGAAGCCTATTACGAGCCCACTGCAGATCGCGTGACGATGCCGCCGACCAACCTGTTTTCCGGCTTCGATCATTATTACGCCACGCTTGCCCACGAGCTCTCGCACTGGACCGGCCATGCCAGCCGCCTGGGACGTGACCTCAAGAACCGCTTCGGTACGGCAGCCTATGCCGCCGAGGAACTAGTCGCCGAACTCTCCAGCGCCATGCTGGGCGCTGAGCTGGGGCTGCCCGTCACGCACCTCGACAGCCACGCAAGCTACATCGAGCATTGGCTCAAGCTATTGAAGGATGACGACCGCGCCATCCTGACGGCTGCGGCCAAGGCCGAGGAGGCTTCGACCCTGCTGCTGAAGCTTGGCGGGCGGATCACGGCCGAGCAGTTTGACGACGCGTCAGACGATGCTGCGCTCGCGGCCTGAGGGAGGGTGTCATGGGCCGATCGGTCAGCTATCCCAGTGGCGCAATCGTGGCATTCACGGTTCTCGATGTCGAAGCCGAGGATGACTGGGAATTCGAATACGAGTGGCTGCGCGAAGACCTGCGCGAGCGGGCCGGCCGAGCCTTCCCGTCGCTGATCCCGCATGACGGCTGGCGAGGCCGGGAAGACCGGATCCTCATGCGCAATGCCTATGCGGATTTCGGCGTATCGGTCTACGGCGGGCTGGTGGCCGTCTGGATCGTCGAGCGTGATGACGGCGCCTATTGGGACGCCGATTGGCGCACGGCTCGTTCACCGCGGGCACAGCGCTGGCTGTCCCAGATCGCATCCCGCTTCGATGCCGTGTTCGGAGACTATGACTGTCTCGGGCATATGTCGAACGGGGAGGGTGTCTACGCCAAGCGTGCGGCTTAAGCCGAGCCGGGGCGGCGCATGCATGGGGCATAGGGCGTGCCCCTGCCTATGGATCTGTTCCGACCGCCCATGGTCTGGCGCCATGCGAGAGAGGCCCTGGGCCAGCCGCCAGTCTTGCGCAACCCGGC
>JADLBY010000223.1 GCA_020847445.1 Sphingomonadaceae bacterium
CCTCGACATAGGTGAAGTGCGGAATGTGGCGCTTTGATGCGGCCATGTTTTCGGCGATGCGGCGGCGCATGCCGATGACCTTGATGTCTTCATCCGCGCGCGTGACACCCGCCGGGCGATACCCCTGCCCGGCCGAATAGGAGAGGAAAGCGTCCAGATCCGAATGCCGGATGCGTCCATCCTCCCGTGCTTTGACCTGCGACAGGTCAATGCCAAGCTCCTTTGCGCGAGCCCGGACAGCAGGGGATGCAAGTGCCTGGCTCGTTGGCTGAGGCACTTTGATCTCGACCGCCTCCGGATGAGGTTCGGGAATGAAATGCGCAGGCGCCGCGGGCATGTGCTGCTCTTCCGCCACTTCTCCCTTGTGCTCCTGCGAAGGCAGGAGCCCATCTTCAGGCGTTATTTGGGCTCCTGCTTTCGCAGGAGTACCGAGTTGTTCAGATTCAATCTCCCCCTCGGTTTCGATGACCAGCAGGGTCGATCCAATCGGAATCATGTCGCCTTCATTGCCGGCAAGCGCGACAACCGTCCCCGCGACGGGGCTTTCCATTTCAACCGTGGCCTTGTCCGTCATCATGTCGGCGACGCCCTGGTCTTCGGCGACGGTATCGCCCACCTTGACGTGCCAGGCGACAATTTCTGCCTCGGCGATACCTTCGCCAATGTCGGGCAGGCGGAATTCAAAGCGCGCCATCGATCAGTCCTTCATCACTTTTTCAATCGCCATGCCGATCCGGATCGGCCCCGGGAAATAGGCCCATTCGAGGCTGTGCGGATAGGGTGTGTCAAACCCCGTCACACGTTCCACGGGCGCCTCGAGATAGTAGAAGCACCGCTCCTGGACGAGCGCCGAGAGTTCGGCACCGAAGCCGCCGGTGCGGGTCGCTTCATGAATGACGAGACAGCGGCCGGTCTTTTTGACGGACGATTCGATTGTTTCGATATCAAGCGGCATCAAGGTCCGCAGATCGACCACATCGGCGTCCACGCCGAGTTCCTCGACAACAGAGAGCGCCACATGAACCATTGTGCCATAGGCAAGCACGGTCAGGTCCTGCCCTTCGCGGACAAGGGCCGCCTTGCCGAGCGGGATCGTATAATGGCCACTCGGCACAAGGCTTGCCGGATGCTTGGCCCAAGGCTGGACCGGGCGATCATAATGCCCGTCAAACGGGCCGTTGTAGATGCGCTTTGGTTCAAAGAAGATAACCGGATCATTGTCCTCGATCGCCGCCAGCAAAAGTCCCTTGGCATCATAGGGCGTCGAGGGAATGACGGTCTTCAGGCCGCAGACATGCGTGAAAATGGCCTCCGGGCTCTGGCTGTGGGTCTGTCCGCCGAAGATGCCGCCGCCGAAGGGCGAGCGCACCGTGATGGGCATCGGGAATTCGCCCGCAGACCGATAGCGCAGCCGCGCCGCCTCGCTGACCAGCTGATCGAGCGCGGGATAGATATAGTCGGCAAACTGGATTTCCGGCACGGGCCTGAGACCATAGGCGGCCATCCCGACAGCGACGCCGACAATCCCGCACTCCGTGATCGGCGTGTCGAACACGCGCGTCTTGCCATATGTCTTCTGCAAGCCAGCCGTCGCGCGAAACACGCCGCCGAAATAGCCGACATCTTCGCCGAGCACGGTGACGTCGAGATCGCGTTCCATGGCGACTGACAAGGCATCGTTGATGGCCTCGATCATGTTCATGTTCGTTGCGGGTGCGTCGGGCATCAGCGGGGCCCCTCGCCCGGTTTGGGCCACTTGCGCATCCGTTCACTCATCATCTGGGCGGATTGTTCCTTCAAATGCCAGGGCATGTCTTCGAACACATCCTCGAACATCGTGGCAAATGGCTGGTGCATGCCATGCCCGAGAATGCCGTTCTTCTCGGCAGCCTTTGCAGCAGCCTTGACCTGTTCGGCCAACTCAAGGTCTTGCGCCGCGTGACGCGCTTCATCCCATTCACCGATGGCGATAAGATGGGCCTTCAGTCGCGCGACCGGATCGCCCAGCGGCCATTTGCTCCGTTCCTCAGAGGAGCGATAGGCCGAAGGGTCATCAGACGTCGAATGGCCTTCGGCACGATAGGTGAAATGCTCGATCAATGTCGGGCCATGATTGGTCCTTGCCCGTTCTGCCGCCCAGGCCGTCGCTGCATAGACTGCAAGAGCGTCATTGCCGTCTATCCTGAGTCCAGCAATGCCGTAGCCGACGGCGCGGGCGGCAAAGGTCGTCGATTCCGCGCCTGCAAAGCCGGCAAAGGAACTGATCGCCCATTGGTTGTTCACGACATTCAGGACGACGGGTGCGCGGTAAACAGTCGCAAATGTGAGCGCGGCATGGAAGTCTCCTTCCGCGGTAGAACCTTCGCCGCACCAGCTTGCCGCGATCCGCGTGTCGCCCCGGGCTGCACTTGCCATGGCCCAGCCGACCGCTTGCGGAACCTGTGTCGTGAGGTTTCCTGAAATGGAAAAGAAACTCGCGTCCTTCGCCGAATACATGATCGGCAGCTGCCGGCCCTTCAGGCGATCGCCCTTGTTGGAATAGATCTGGTTCATCATGTCGACCAGATCCCAGTCGCGGGCAATCAGGATACCTTGCTGGCGGTAGGAGGGGAAGCACATGTCGTCGCGCTGGAGCGCGAAGGCCGCGCCGATGGAAACCGCCTCTTCGCCGAGGCTCTTCATGTAGAAACTGGTCTTGCCCTGCCGCTGCGCACGGAACATGCGATCATCAAAGGCGCGGGTCAGTGCCATCGCACGAAGCATGCGGCGCAAGACGTCCGGGCTGAGCCGCGGATTCCAGGGCCCGACGGCGTTCCCCTCGTCGTCGAGCACACGGACCAGACCATAAGCCAGGTCGCGCATTGTCGCGGAGTCGGCCGCACTATCCGGTCGCGGTGTCACGCCGGCAGGCAGGATATCGATATGCGAGAAATCAGCCTCTTCGCCCGGCCGCGCAGGCGGTTCTGGGACGTGAAGCCGGAGCGGCGGCAAGTTTGAGCGAGACATTCTCCACGCAATAAAATTACGCGAGGCAATAATCCACCTGAATCTTGCCGCGCGCGAACGGCAATTGCAAAGCCCGCATCCGACGAAGCAAAAGCCTGAATTGCCTTGGAGCGTCAGGTGCCATATCTGGGCACCCCAATTTCACAGCAAGCGGCAGACCGGATTCATGTCCACGACATTCACACTCGACACATCGACGTCGCGCGCAAACCCGACCCCGACGCCAATGAAGCGTTTGACGGTGCCGTTGATCCAGCGCCGCAAGTTCGAAG
>JADLBY010000224.1 GCA_020847445.1 Sphingomonadaceae bacterium
TCACCCCCCAAGCCCAAGGAGAAACCAAGTGATCCAGACCAGTTCGCGCACCCGTACCCGCCTGTCCGCTGCCATGATCAGCGGCATTGTTGCCTTGTACGTCGCCACGCCCGCCCATGCGGCGGGCTCGTCGATGCCGTGGGAAGCGCCGCTCCAGTCGATCCTCGAATCCATCCAGGGCCCGGTCGCCAAGATCGTCGCGGTGATGATCATCATCGCGACCGGCCTCGCGCTCGCCTTCGGCGACACTTCGGGCGGCGCGCGGCGGATGATCCAGATCGTGTTCGGCCTGTCGATCGCATTCGCCGCCTCGTCCTTCTTCCTGTCGTTCTTCAGCTTTGGCGGCGGAGCGCTGGTCTGATGGAGGCCGCGCCGCCCGAGGCCGTGCCGGGCTTTGTCGTTCCGGTTCACCGCGCACTGACCGAGCATATCCTGCTCGGCGGCGCGCCGCGCGGCCTTGCGATCGCCAACGGGACGCTGGCCGCCGCGATCGGCCTGGGCCTGCGCCTGTGGATCGCCGGCATGGTCATCTTCGCGCTCGGCCATGCGGTCTCGGTCTGGGCGGCGCGGCACGATCTCCAATTCGTCGATGTCGCGCGGCGGCATCTGCGCTTTCCCACCTATCTGAGGGTCTGAGCCGATGCTCTCGCTTCGCGAATACCGTAACAAGGCCGACCGGCTCGCTGACTTCCTGCCTTGGGCGGCGCTGGTTGCACCCGGCGTGGTGCTCAACAAGGACGGCAGCTTTCAGCGCTCGGCCCGTTTTCGCGGTCCCGATCTCGATAGCGCAACGCCTGCCGAACTGATCGCGACGACCGCGCGGCTCAACAGTGCGCTGCGCCGGCTGGGTTCGGGTTGGGCGATCTTCGTCGAGGCTGTGCGCCGTCCGGCACAGGACTATCCCGATAGCGACTTTCCTGATCCGGCGTCCGCGTTGGTCGAGCGCGAGCGCGCCGCGCAGTTTGCCGAAGAAGGCGCGCATTTCGAGAGCGGGTATTTCCTGACCTTACTGTGGATGCCGCCCGCCGAGGACGCCGCACGCGCCGAAAGCTGGCTGTATGAAGGCAAGGCCGAGAAAGGGATCAACCCCAAGGAACTGCTCGATCTCTTCATCGACCGCACCGACCGGCTGCTGCGACTGGTCGAAGGCTTCGTGCCCGAGGTCCGATGGCTCGATGACAGCGAAACGCTGACCTACCTGCACAGCTGCATTTCTACACGCAGCCACCGCGTTCGGGTTCCCGAAACCCCGATGCACCTCGATGCGCTGCTGGCCGACGAGCCGCTCACCGGCGGGCTCGAACCGCGTCTGGGCCGCGCCCATCTGCGCACACTCACCGTGGTCGGCTTTCCGAGCAGCACCTTCCCGGGCCTGCTCGATGAACTCAACCGGCTTGCCTTCGCCTATCGCTGGTCGACCCGCGCGGTGATGCTCGACAAGACCGACGCGACCAAACTGACAGCCAAGATCCGGCGGCAATGGTTCGCCAAGAGGAAGTCGGTTGCAAGCATCCTCAAGGAGGTGATGACCAACGAGGCATCGACGTTGCTCGACAGCGATGCCTCGAACAAGGCCGCCGACGCCGATGCCGCGCTGCAGGAGCTTGGGTCGGATTTCGTTGGCCAAGCCTATGTCACCGCGACGGTCGCCGTCTGGGATGAGGATCCCGCGCTCGCAGCCGAAAAACTGCGCTTGGTCGAGAAGGTCATCCAGGGCCGCGACTTCACGGTGATCGTCGAGGGCATGAACGCCATCGAGGCCTGGCTCGGATCGCTGCCGGGCCATGTCTACGCCAATGTTCGGCAACCGCCCATCTCGACGCTCAACCTGGCCCACATGATCCCGCTCTCTGCCGTATGGGCTGGGCCGGAATGGGACGAGCACTTTCGCAGTGCCCCGCTATTCTATGCGCGGACCGAGGGTTCGACCCCGTTCCGCTTCTCGCTCCACGTCGGCGATGTCGGCCACACGCTGATCGTCGGGCCGACCGGTGCGGGCAAATCGGTGCTGCTCGCGCTGATGGCGCTGCAATTCCGGCGCTATGAACGCGCGCAGGTCTTTGCGTTCGATTTCGGCGGCTCGATCAGAGCTGCTGCGCTCGCCTGTGGCGGCGACTGGCAGGATCTCGGCACCAGCCTTTCCGAAGACTGCGCTGGCGCAGTCCTGTTGCAGCCGCTGGCGCGGATCGACGAGCCCGCCGAACGCAATTGGGCGGCGGAATGGCTCCAGGCGATCCTGACGTCCGAAGGCGTCACGGTCGATCCAGTAACCAAGGATCATCTGTGGTCGGCGCTGACCTCGTTGGCGACCGCACCGGTCGCCGAACGCACGCTGACCGGATTGGCCGTGTTGCTCCAATCGCAAGCGCTCAAGCAAGCCCTAGCGCCCTATTGCATCGGCGGGCCGTTCGGCCGGTTGCTTGATGCCGAGGTCGAATATCTCGGCGAAGCGAGCTTCCAGGCCTTCGAGACCGAGGGGTTGACCGGCTCGGCGGCGACACCCGCCGTCCTGTCCTACCTGTTCCACCGCATCGAAGGCCGGCTCGACGGCTCGCCGACGATGATCATCATCGACGAGGGCTGGCTGGTGCTCGACAGCCCGGCCTTTGCCGCGCAGCTGCGCGAGTGGCTTAAGACGCTGCGCAAGAAGAATGCGAGCGTGGTGTTTGCCACCCAGAGCCTGGCCGACATCGAGGCGTCGGCGATTGCGCCCGCCATCATCGAAAGCTGCCCAACCCGAATCTTCCTTCCCAATGAGCGCGCGGTCGAGCCTCAGATATTGGGCGTCTATCGCCGCTTCGGGCTTAATGATCGGCAGATCGAGATCGTCGCCCGGGCGACCTCCAAGCGCGACTACTATTGCCAGTCTGCGCGCGGCAACCGGCTGTTCGAGTTGGGTTTAGGCGAAGTCGCGCTCGCCTTCACCGCAACGTCATCGAAGGCCGACCAACTGACGATCGGCGAGATCACCGAAGCACACGGCACAGCCGACTTCGCCGCCCGCTGGCTGCGCCATCGCGGCCTCTCCTGGGCGGCGGACATGCTGCCGATCCCCGATCCCGTTCCCCCCGCCCAGTTGGGCCAACCCAAGGAGTAGCCACCATGAAATCCCGTATCCGCCATTTGCTCGCCGCCGGCACCGCTGCGCTGTCCCTGACCGCGACCGCGCTGGTCCCGGCACCGGCCTATGCCCAGTTCGGCGGGATCGTCTACGACCCTTCCAACTACGCGCAAAACGTGCTCACCGCCGCGCGGACGCTGGAGCATATCAACAACCAGATCCGTCAGCTCCAGAACCAAGCGACCTCGCTGATCAACGAGGCGCGCAACCTCGCGAGCCTGCCGACCAGCGTGCTCGATCCGCTCCAGCAGCAGATCCGCCAGACCCAGCAACTGCTCGCCCAGGCACAGCGCATCTCGTTCGACGTCCAGCAGATCGAGCGCGAGTTCGCAAGGGCGTATTCCGGTCAGAGCCTGACCGGCAGCCAGCGCGAGATGGTGCAGGGTGCCGAGGAACGCTGGAAGAACAGCGTTGCTGCGTTCGAGGATGCGCTGAAGGTCCAGGCCGGCGCGGTCAGCAACATCGAAGGCACGCGAAGCGCGGTGCAGACGATCGTCACCGCCAGCCAGTCGGCGACCGGCGCGCTGCAAGCCGCCCAGGCCGGAAACCAGCTGCTGGCGCTTCAGGCGCAGCAGCTCGCCGACCTGACCGCGACGGTCGCGAGCCTTGGCCGCGCCCAGTCGCTCGACGCCGCCAACGCGGCCGCGGCGAAGGCTCAGGCCCGCGAACAGCTCCGCCGCTTCCTCGCGCCGGGGCGCGGCTATGTGCCCACCACCGTGCAGATGTTCCGGAACTGAGGCGATGGACACCAAGCTCTTCGCGCGGATTGGAGCCGGGGCGTTCGTCGCCATCGCGCTGACCATGTCCGTGCTTCAGCTGCGCGAAGAGCGCCCCGAACCGCTGCCCGAAGTTTTCACCGTGTTTGAACCGGACGGCGACCCGCTTCCGGCACAGCTGCGCGCCTGCGCTGCGATGGGCGAACTCGCGCTGTCCTCGTCCGACTGCCGCGCGGCTTGGGCCGAGAAGCGGCGGCGGTTCCTCGGGCAAGAGGGCGAAGCGAGCACACCGGCCAGCGATCCCGCCGCCCAAGTAAGTGACGCTCCGGCACCGCCATCCCAACCCCAACCAGAAAAGGGCCTCTGACATGGGTGGCACCGGCGTCGTCGACCGCTTCCTCGACATCTTCTCTCGCTACATCAACAGCGGATTCGGCCTGCTATCGGGCGAGGTCGCATTCATCGCGACCACACTAATCGTGATTGATGTGACGCTGGCCGCACTGTTCTGGTCCTGGGGCGAGGCCGACGACGTGTTGGCGCGGCTCGTCAAGAAGACCCTGTTCGTGGGGATCTTTGCCTACATCATCGGCAACTGGAATAATCTCGCGCGGATCGTCTTCGAGAGTTTCGCTGGGCTCGGGCTCAAAGCGAGCGGCACTAGTTTCACCGCAGCCGAGCTGTTGCAGCCAGGCCGGGTCGCGCAGGTCGGCATGGATGCCGCGCAGCCGATGATCGAAGCGATCTCCGACCTGATGGGGTTCGTCAGCTTCTTCGAGAACTTCCTCCAGATCGTGATCCTGCTGCTCGCCTGGGCTATCGTCATCATCGCCTTCTTCATTCTGGCGATCCAGCTGTTCGTGACCCTGATCGAGTTCAAGCTGACGACGCTCTGCGGATTCGTCCTCATCCCGTTCGGCCTGTTCGGTAAGACCGCCTTCATGGCCGAACGCGTGCTCGGCAATGTCGTTTCCAGTGGCATCAAGGTGCTGGTGCTGACGGTGATAGTCGGCATCGGCTCGACCATATTCACCGAGTTCACCAGCGCGATCGGGCCTGAACCCACCATCGAGGACGCGCTTTCGGTGGTGCTGGCCAGCCTGGCGCTGCTCGGACTCAGCATCTTCGGTCCCGGCATTGCCAATGGCATCGTCTCGGGCGGACCCCAGCTTGGCGCAGGTGCCGCTGCTGGAACCGCGCTCCTCGCAGGCGGTGCCGCCGCCGGCGCGGTTGCGGGTGCCCGCATGGCAGGCGGCGCGGTCGCATCGGCTGCATCCAATGTCGCCCACGGCACATCGCGGGCCGCAGGTGGTGCGACCATGGCCTATGCTCTGGGCTCGGCGGGCAAGTCGGGTGCAACTGCAGTTGGCTCCGGCATGGCCGCGGTCGGCGATGCCGCCGTCGGCGCCGCGACTTCGCCACTGCGTAAAGCGGGCGACTCTATGCGCCAATCGTTCCGCGATGGCAGTCGGGCTGCGATCACCAATACCGGCGGCACGATTACGCCCGCCCCCAGCACACCACCCACGCCGCCATCCGATCCCGACCAGGGCCTGCCCGCCTGGGCCAAGGCGATGAAGGACCGGCAGACCCTGGCTCACGGCGCGACGATCGCTGCCCACACCCTCAAGTCCGGCGACAGCCATGGCGGCGGGGCTTCCATCGACACTTCCGAAAAGGACTGACCTATGTTCCGACGCCCCTCGATCCGCTATGGCAAGACCCCCGAACCCGAAACGCCCTATCAGCGCGCGGCGCAGGTCTGGGATGACCGGATCGGCTCGGCCCGTGTCCAGGCGCGCAGCTGGCGCCTCGCCTTCTTCGGCGCGCTCGGGCTCTCGACCTGCCTCACCGCCGGGATCATCTGGCAGGGCGCGCGAGGGTCGATCATCCCGTGGGTCGTCCAGGTCGACAAGCTCGGCGAAGCCCAGGCCGTTGCGCCCGCAGATGCCGGGTTTATGCCTTCGGACCCACAGATCGCGTTCCACCTCGCCCGGTTCATTGAGCAGGTCCGCGCCGTGCCCGTCGATCCGATCGTGGTGCGGCAGAACTGGCTGCGCGCCTATGACTTCGCCACCGACAAGGGCGCGCTGGCGCTCAACGATTATGCCCGGACCAACGATCCGTTCGCCCTGATCGGGCGCGAACAGATCGGGGTCGATGTCACCAGCGTGATCCGTGCCTCGCCGACAAGCTTTCGCGTCGCCTGGGTCGAGCGCCGCTACCGCGACGGCAGCCTCGCCGAAACCAGTCGCTGGACTGCGATCCTGACCATCGTCGTCCAGACCCCACGCACCCCCGATGCCCTGCGCAA
>JADLBY010000225.1 GCA_020847445.1 Sphingomonadaceae bacterium
CATTCGCATCCGCCAGGTCGAGAAATCGCGCTTCAACGAAGAAGCAAAGCTCATCCTCGGCATATTGAACGACGCCTGGTCGGACAATTGGGGTTTCGTTCCGCTTTCGGACAGCGAAATCGACTATGTCGGCAAGAAGCTGAAGCCGATCGTCTATGAAGACCTGATCATGGTCGCCGAATATGACGGCGAACCGGTTGCTTTCATGATCGTCCTTCCCGACATCAACGAAAAGCTCGTGCAGTTCGGTGGCAAGCTTCTGCCGTTCAACTGGGCAAAGCTGCTCTGGTGGCTGCGCAGGCCGCAGGTCCGCACGATGCGGGTGCCATTGATGGGGGTCGTAAAGCGGCTCCAGTCATCACGCATGGCGAGCCAGCTGGCTTTCATGATGATCGAGTTCATCCGGCGCACTGCCGTTACGCGCTATGGCGCATCGCGCGGCGAGATTGGCTGGATCCTTGACGACAACCAGGGCATGAACGCGATTGCCGAAGCCATCAATTCCCATGTCAACAAGGACTATTGGCTCTACGAAAAGGCTTTGTGATGTCTGACCAGTCCACGCGAATCACGGCCTTCCGCGCCCTGCACGAACGGGGCTGTTTCATCCTGCCCAACCCGTGGGACGCAGGCAGCGCAAAGCGGCTCGAAAAGCTCGGCTTCAAGGCGCTGGCTTCATCGAGCTCGGCCGCTGCCTGGACGCTGGGTCTCAACGATCACCAGATCACGATCGAGCAGATTCTCGACCATCTGGACCGTCTGTGCGCGGCGACGGATCTGCCGGTCAATGCCGATTTCGAAAGCGGTTTTGCAGATTCGCCCGAGGGCGTGGCTGCCAATGTAAAGCGCGCATTGGGAACCGGGATCGCCGGCTTGTCGATCGAGGATCAGGCCGGGCCGGGACAACTCTATCCGCTCGACATGGCCGTCGCACGCATACGGGCGGCGCGCGCAGTGATCGATGCAGGTGGAACCGGGGCGCTGCTTGTTGCGCGAACCGAAGCCTATCTCAACGATCTGAAGGACGTTAGCCTTGCAGTCGACCGGCTGACGGCCTTTGCCGAGGCGGGCGCGGACTGCCTTTTCGCGCCTGGAATGACCAATCCTGCCGAAATCGCGAAGACTGTGGAGGCGGTTGCACCCAAGCCGGTCAATGTCCTGATCATGAACCCGGACATGCGGGTTGCCGATCTTGCCGCGCTGGGCGTGCGCCGGATCAGTGTGGGCGGAGCGCTGGCAGCAGCGGCCTGGCGCGGGTTTGACGTGGCCGCGGGCGCCCTTGCAGAACAGATGGTTTAAGCCCGTCGCCCCTGCGTTAGCGGATCAACGCAATCTTCTAATCCAGCTCGATCCAGGTGGCAGCATGGTCGCTGGCCTTTTCTCGGCCGCGATGCTCCTTGTCGACTCCGGCATCGACCAAACGGTCGGCTGCCTCAGGGGACAGCATCAGATGATCGATCCTGAACCCGGCATCGCGCTGCCAGGCGCCGGCCTGATAATCCCAATAGGTCCACAATGGCCCCGTCGGATGGCGGGCACGCAGCGCATCGGTCAGCCCCAGCATCGACAGCCGACGAAACGCCGCACGGCTTTCCGGCTGCATCAATGCATCATCCATCATCGAACGCGGGTTCGCGATATCGGCATCGGTCGGGATGACATTATAGTCGCCGGCAAGGACCACCGGGATTTCCAGAGCCATCAGATCCCGCGCCCGGCGCGTCAGCCGTTCGAACCAGCGCAATTTGAAATCGAATTTTGGCCCGGGCTGCGGATTGCCATTGGGCAGATAGATGCTTGCAACGCGAATGCCCATGACATCGGCTTCGATGTAGCGGCTGTGTTCATCCTCCGGTTCCCCATCGAGGCCCTTCTGAACTTCGACCGGCGCGTCGCCGCGCGCGAGAATGGCAACGCCATTGAATGCTTTCTGGCCATGCCAGACGCCCTTGTATCCCACTGCTTCAACGTCTGCGATCGGCAGAGTCTCGTCGCTGGACTTCAATTCCTGCAGGCAAACGACATCCGGTCGGGTTTCATCCAGCCATTCGATCAGCCGCGGGAGACGCGCCTTGATGCCGTTGACGTTATAGGTGGCAATCCGCATTATCTGGCCGTCGGGGTGTCGGACGAAAAACCGGTATCCACCTTTTCTGCCACCCCCTCTTAAACCGAAAAGCTTGCGCCGCAGCCGCACCCTGATGCCGCCTGCGGATTGGTGATGCGAAAGGCCGAGCCGCCAAGCGATTCGACGAAATCAACTTCCGATCCCTCGATCAGGTCGAGGCTGACCGGATCGACAACAAGGCGCACGTCACCCTTGCTGGTCACAATGTCATCAGGTTCGATCGTCTCAGCAAGGCCATAGCGATATTGAAAGCCCGAACAGCCTCCGCCTTCGACCGCAAGCCTCAGGATTGCAGGCTTTCCCTGACGCGTGGCAATCCAGGCAACGCGCGTTGCCGCGCTTTCGGAGAGTGTGACGCTCATGGGCGTAAAGATAGGAGCAATGACCCGGCACCGCAACCGGCAGGGACGGGATCGATTATTTGGAACCCGGCTCCAACGGACCACCGACCGCTGTGCTGCTGCTGCGGCGCTGCATGGCGACGAGGTAGTCCGACGTCTGGAGGAACGGCACGGGGTTCACCGCGCGGCCATCAATCCGGACTTCATAGTGAAGATGCGTCCCGGTTGAACGGCCCGTCGAGCCCATGAGCGCGATCAATTGCCCGCGCTTCACGCGCGTACCCGGCATCACAAGGATGGAGGACAAATGACCATAGCGAGTCTGGATGCCACGTCCGTGATTGAGTTCAACCAGATTGCCGTAACCACCGGCCCAGCCGGTGCGGTTCACCACGGCATCGGCGGTTGCGTAAATCGGCGTCGCGTAGGCGCCGGGAATGTCGACACCTCCATGCATGGCAGCTCCGCCGCGGAAAGGGTCGGTCCGAATACCGAAATTGCTGGTGAAGGTCAGGCTCTGGACCGGGCGCATCGACGGGATGGCGACAATGCCGGTCTGAAGCTGGTCAAGGCGCTTCCAGCTGTTGAACAGCGCCTGAAACTGGGGGTCGGGCTGGCCGGGCTTGGCTGGCGCGATCTGCGTTCCCGCCGGAACAGGCTCATAGGGACCGCCAACACCTGTCATCGACTGGGGGGATCCAAGCCGCTGGGGCGAAATGCCAAGGCGGGCAACCATTTGCGCAGCCTGACGATAGCGGGCTTCTGTCGAGACCCGCACTGCAGAAGCCATTGCAGTCTGGGAAAGTTCGACTTCGCCAAAAGCCGCCGCAATCTCCGCATCGACCGACCGTGCATCGGCTGGAAGCAGGGCCGCGAGCTTGGCAGGATCGCCTTCGCCTTTCAGCACGGCCGCGAGAAAGGCCTGACGCGCTTCAAGCTTGGCGGCGTGTTGCCGTGCTGAAACGCGGATAGCGGACACTTCCGACTGCAGCGCTTCCACGCGGTCTTCCATCATCGCCACTTCGACCTGGCGCGACGCAAAATTTTCGATGGCGCCCGAAATGGCTGGGGTGCCCAATGCAAACTGGACGAGACCGAAAAGCGAAATCGCAACGACGAAGGTTCCGCCCGAAACAGCAGCGAACTGAGCGCGCGCCGAAATATGGACACGGCGCATGGCGCTTCCATCGTGCACAAATACATCTCGTGCGCGGAACAGCTTGACGAATTTGGACAATAGCCCAGACCCGTTCGATTGCGACAAAGAAGCCATGATTCCCCCGGCGACCCAAACTCTGAAAGCGCCGCCTACGACCCGACGCCTGTTGTGATGCAGATCACTGCGGCACCGGCCCGGTCGATGCAAGCGATGCATAAAGTTCACGGGGCAGACCGGCTTTCGTGCGCGCCGAGTCGTTGAATGGAGGCTTAAGGGGTCCCCGAAAATGCTGTTTCACCAGTGTTTTCCAGCACTCTGCCATGTCCAGCCCCGCAGAATCGCACAGGCGCGAAAACCAGCGCGCGCCGACCGCGACATGACGGATCTCGTCAGCATAAATGCGGGCCAGAATCCGCGCGGACGTGCGGTCTCCGGCTGCCTCAAGCCGCGCGATTGTTCCCGGACTGACGTCAAGGCCGCGCGCTTCGAGAACCATCGGGACGACTGCGAGTCGCGCCATCAAATCATTGCGAGTCGCCTCGGCCGCCTCCCAAAGCCCGTCATGCGCCGGAAGCGCGCCATAATCGCTGCCCAGCGCAACCAGCCTTCGCCTGAGCAGGGCAAAATGCATGGCTTCATCCGCGCCAACCGAAAGCCAGTCGGTCACGAATTCGCGCGGCTGACCGGCTCCGAATCGGCCGGCCGCATCGAAGGCGAGGTCGATGGCAACAAATTCGATATGGGCAAACGCATGGAGCATCGCGATCCGGTTTGCCTGCGAACCGCCACGACGCCGGCTCGGCATCCGGTTTGGCGGGAGCAATGCGGGCGCATCGGGCCGCGCCGGGCGGTCGGGCATCGATTCGTCGAAGCGGTGCGCAAGGCGTCCGAGCCGCCAATCCCGCGCGACGGACCGGGCACGCATCGCCTTTGCTCTTGGGTCGGCCGTCAACAGGACCGACCGGATGGCCGCCCCAACGCTTGTCACAGGAAAAGCTGCGCCGCTTTGCCAAGATAGACCAACCCGATCCCGGTCACGATCCACGCTGTCCAGCGCTTGAAATCGACATCGCTGATGCGGTCAAGCACCCAGCCCCCGGCGATGGTGCCGAGCATCGACGCCGGAATCGCAAGCGCAAAGACCCACAATGGCGGCATCGCGCCTCTTTGTGCCGCGAGCAGCAGCGGCGTACCATACACCAGAATTTTGGCGAGATGACTGAACACCTGCGTTGCAGCCTTGGTCGCCACAATCTGGTGCCGGGTCAGTGCCGTCCGCACAAAGAAGATATCCAGCAACGGCCCAGCAACGCCGGCCGTCAGATTCACCAGTGTCACGAGAAATCCCGATATCAGCGCATGGGGCGTTTTGGCTGCGTCAAGCTGTATCCAATGTCTCGGCAGCCAGACCAGCATGGGGACGAGCCCCAGCAGAAGAAAAAGCAACGGGCGGGAAGGCGCAAAGGACACAAGCGCGATGACACCGGCAGCAGCGGCAGAAGCTAGCGCGTAATTGGCAATGATGCGCCAGGCGACATGCTGGCGGTGCAGCACGGCACGCCAGCCATTGGCTACAAGCTGCAGGATGCCGTGCGTCACAAAAGCTGCCGAAACGGGCAAGACAAAGGCCAGTGCCCCCATCAGCACCAACCCGCCCGCCATGCCGAAAATTCCGGAAAGTGCCGCAGTCAGAAACGCCGTGGCGATCAGGAATGCCGAAACTGCAGGTCCCACGACTAAAGCGCCTTCACTGCCTCCAGCACGTCAGCCGCATGACTGGCCACCTTCACCTTGCGCCAGACCCGCGCAATCTTGCCGTTTGCATCAATCAGGAACGTCGACCGCTCGATCCCCATATAGGTGCGTCCATACATCGACTTTTCCACCCAGACGCCAAAGGCTTCGCAGACGGCGCCACTTTCATCGCTGCCGAGGGCAACCTTCAGTCCATCTTTGTCGACAAATTTGGCGTGGCTCTTGATGCTGTCCTTCGAAATGCCGACGATATCGGCACCAGCCTTGGCAAAATCAGCCGCAAGCGCCGTAAAATCCTGCGCTTCGCGCGTGCAGCCCGTCGTATCGTCCTTGGGGTAGAAATAGAGGACAAGCGCGCGGCCCTTGTGACCGGCGATTGCGGCTTCGCCCCCGTCGAGCTTTGCATAGCGGACATCGGGTGCGGCATCGCCCGGGTTGAGCATGATCAATCTCCCTTTGCAGCGTCGGAAATCGCCTGCCAGCTTTCGGATACGCTCTGCCGCACGTCGGCGAGCGCTGCAAGCAGGCTCTCCCAGTCGGGGCGGTCGCAGGCGCGCGCGATGAGCGCGCAGATGGGCGCGGTAGGCGTCTCCAGATCGGGAGCGACGAGCCGGACGGTGACCAAAAACCGCGAGAGAAGCCGGTAGGCATCGGACAAGCCCTGCGGCAACAGTCCCGCCCCAACCAGTGTGTCAACCGCATCACCAAGATTGGGCACCAGTCCCTTGCGATGGACAAGTTGCATCACCTGCACCGTGAATTCGAGGTCCACCAGTCCGCCATCGCACAGCTTGACGTCGAGCGGGCCTTTCGGAGGCTTGTGCGCCGCTATGTCTGCGCGCATCTTGGCCGCCGCGTTGACAATATCCTGAGGCTCGCGCGGCTGATTGAGCACCGCATCAATGATGGCGTCCGTTTCCGACCGGGCTTTCGCGGACCCGAACAGCACCCGGGCGCGGGTGAGCGCCATATGCTCCCAGGTCCAGGCCTCCTCGCGCTGGTAGCGCGCGAAACTGTCGAGCGAGACGACCAGAGGGCCTTGCGCGCCGGACGGGCGAAGCCGGGTATCGACTTCGTAAAGGGCGCCTGCTGCCGTTGCGACGGAAAGTCCCGCCGTCACGCGCTGCGCAAGCCGGTTGAAATACTGCGTCGCGCCAAGAGGCTTTGCACCATCGGATTCCGCCGCAAAATCGCCGCTGAAAAGATAGACAAGGTCAAGGTCGGACGCATGGGTGAGTTCGCCTCCCCCCATACGGCCGAGCGCGAGGATGATCAGTTCGGAGCCCGGCACCTTGCCATGCGCAGCTTCGAATTCTGCGGTGACGGCCTCACTCACGACAAGGATGGCCGCTTCCGCGACCCGGGCATAGCCGCCAGCAACGCTGACCGGATCGCTTGCACCAACAACGATTTGCACACCAAGCGCGAACCGCAATTCTCCGACAAGCTGACGAACGCGATCGAGCCGCTCCTCAAGACTCGCCCGGCCGTCCTCGACCCGCAGCCGCGCTGCAATGGCCGCCACATCGGGGAGAACATCGAACGCAGTCGCGTCGATCAGGCCATCAAGCAGGCTGGCGCGGCGCGAAAGATCGGCTGCAAGCGTCGGCGCGGTGCACAGGATATCTGTCAGGACCCGCAAAAGCTGCGGGCGCGCTTCAAGCAGGCGAAACAGGTTGATGGCGCTCGGCAGCCGGTCGATCAGGCCGTCCAGCCGATTGATCGCCGATACCGGATCGGCGGATCGGCCAAGCGCAAGAACAAGTCGCGGCAGAACCGCCTCGAGGGCGTCCTGAGCGGCTGCACTGCGCAAGCAGCGGGCCTGCCCGCTGCGCCATCCTGAAATCCGCTGAGTGACGGTCAGGGGGTCGTCAAACCCCACCGATGCAAGCATCGCCTCAAGTGCTTCGGCATCCTGCGGCAGGGCATCCGGGCGGTCCGAATCGAGTGCGTCATAAAGATGCCCGACAGCATCGACATGCGGCGCGAGGAGCGCGAGCAAGTCCTGTCCCGAGGCAAGTCCGTGCAACTTGGCCACAGTGTCAAGAGCTTCGGCCTGTCTGGGCAGCGCATGGGTCTGCTGGTCGTCGACCATCTGCAAGCGATGCTCGATCGTGCGGTAGAGCCGATATGCATCGACCAATATCCTTGCATCGTCGCTCTCCAGATGGCCCGCCCGGGCCAGAGCGTGGAGCGCGTCCATCGTCGCTGGCACCCTGAGTGCCGGATCGCGGCCTCCGTGGATCAGCTGGTGGATCTGGGCAAAGAATTCGCATTCGCGAATCCCGCCGCGTCCGCGCTTCAGATCGAACCCGGGCCCGAACGCCTGCCCACCGGCATAATGGTCTCGGATCCGCCGCGACATGCCCCGAATCTCGCTGATCGCCCCGAAATCAAGGCCTCTGCGCCATATGAATGGCTTTATGACGTCAAGAAAACCCTGCCCCAGCGCGACATCGCCCGAACAGGCCCGCGCCCGGATGAACGCCGCGCGCTCCCACGCCAGCGCACTCGATTCATAATAGGAGATCGCAGCCTCCACCGGCAATGCAATCGGCGTTACTTCGGGATTGGGTCGCAGCCGCAGGTCGACGCGAAAAACATAGCCATCGCCGTCGCGCGCCTGCATCGTCTGCATCATCCGCGTTGCAATCCGGACCGCCGCTTCTGCCGGTTCGTCCCTCTGGCGGTGCGGCAAGGTTTCGGGATCGAAAATCAGGATGGGATCGATGTCGGAACTGTAATTGAGCTCACGGCTGCCATGCTTGCCAAGAGCAATGGCGGCAAAACCCCGCGGTTCGGCGCCGGGCGTCAGCGTCTCGATCGACTCGCGGATTGCATGATCGAGAGCGAGATCGGCGAATGCAGACAGTTCGCCAACCACGTCTTCAAGCGGGAGAATGTCGGCAAGGTCGCCAATCGCCAGCGTGAGCGCAAGCCGCGCCTTTGCAATCCGCAAGGCTGTCGGGACCGGCATATTGGCGTCGATGATCCTCGCCGCTGCCAAGGCCCCGGCCATGTCGCCTGCGCCAAGCAGGTCAGCAAGATCTGCATGCCGCGTGATCAACTTGCGCAGGAACGGGGAATGCGCCTCGGCCCGGGCCAGCGCTCCATTGAGCGCTGCTGCTGTCATTCGGCCAGTGCTTCTGCGGCTTCGGTGGCGCGACGGCGCTGGGTAAACCAAATGGCGATGATGGCGAATTCGTAGAGCAGGTAGAGCGGCACCGCGAGCAGGATCTGCGACAGAATATCCGGTGGAGTCAGCACCGCCGCCACCGCAACGATGGCGACGATGGCGTAACGACGGCCTTTTTTCAGCTGATCCCGCGTCACAATCCCGGCGCGCTCCAACAGCATCAAAAGGACCGGCAGGAGAAACGCCAGGCCAAAGCCGAGAATGAATTTCGTGACGAAATTCAGATAGTTGCCGACGCCAGGCAGCGCTTCCTGCTGGATGCCCCCGACGTCGCCGCTATAGCCAAGCAAATAGGTCAGAGCGATTGGCATCGCGACATAATAGGCCATCGCCGCACCCCCCGCGAAGAGGATCGGCGTCATCAGCAGAAAGGGCAGGAATGCCCTTTTTTCCTTCGCGTAAAGACCCGGCGCAATGAACCGCCAGAGCTGGGTTGCCATGACAGGACAGGCGATCATCAAGGCCGCAAACAGCGCGACCTTCAGTTCCACGAAGAAGGCCTCAAAAATATCGGTATAGATGATCTTGCCCTGCCCCGCCCTGAGGAGCGGCTGGACGAGAAAGGCAAAGATCGGCCGCGCAACATAAAGGCAGCCCAAAAAGGCTACTCCGAACGCCGCGAAACTCCAAAGCAGCCGCCGCCGCAATTCGATCAGGTGATCGAGCAGCGGCGCCTTGGTTTCATCGATGTCCTTCAAGGCTTGGCGCCTTCTGCAGCCGGTTCCGGCGCGGGTGGTTCAGGCGGTGGAGCAACCGGATGCTCGGCCATGATGCGGGCGTTTTCCTCAGCCCATTTCTTTTCCATCTCAGCGAGCTCGCTTTCGCGGATCATCTCATCGAAGCCGGATCGGAATTGCCCCGCCACGCGCCTTGCCTTGCCGACCCATTGCCCGACCATTCGCAGGACGCGCGGAAGATCCTTGGGGCCAATCACGACCAGCGCGACAATGGCCACCAGCATCAATTCGGTGGGCGCGACATCGAACATGGTATGCGGTTCAGGCCTGCTTGTCGGTCTGCTTTTCGGCCTCGATCACGGTCGGAGTTGACTGCGCCTCGATCTTGGCCGCAGGCTTCTGGGCCTCGTCGTCGTCGGCAAGCCCCTTCTTGAAGCTCTTGATGCCCTTGGCGACGTCACCCATGAGACCTGACACACGACCGCCGCCGAAAAGCAGCAGCACGACCAGTGCCAGCAAAAGAATATGCGGAAGACTGAGGCCCATGATTATTCTCCTTGAGCGG
>JADLBY010000226.1 GCA_020847445.1 Sphingomonadaceae bacterium
ATGTGGTGATGCTCGTGTCCCCCATCGATGCCATCCGCGATTGGCAGGCAGGTTATTCGCAGCCGGAAGGTTAGCGCCCCAACATCGTCTCCGGCCGGACCACACGATCAAAAGTCTCAGCGTCAACAAGCCCGAGCTCCAGAGCTGCCTCCCGCAACGTCGCGCCCGTCTGGTGCGCGTGCTTGGCGATCTTGGCCGCATTGTCATAGCCGATCTCGGGCGCAAGCGCGGTGACGAGCATCAGCGATCGCTCCACCAGTTCGGCAATCCGCGCCTCGTTTGCCTCCAGCCCGTCGACACAATGCTCGGCAAAAGCCTCCATGCCCGTCGCCAGCAAATCGATGGAACGCAGGAGGTTGGCGCCAATCAACGGCTTGAAAACATTGAGTTCCAGCTGACCCTGTAGACCGCCGATCGTGATCGCCTGATGATTGCCCATCACTTGCGCTGCCACCATCGTCAGCATCTCACACTGGGTCGGGTTCACTTTGCCGGGCATGATTGAGCTGCCGGGCTCATTTTCGGGCAACAGCAATTCGCCCAGCCCCGCCCTTGGGCCGGAACCCAGGAGACGGATGTCGTTGGCAATCTTGGTTAGCGAGACGGCGAGCGCATTGAGCATGCCGGAAAAGGCGACGGCGCCATCATGGCTGGCCAGTGCCTCAAACTTGTTGCGCGCAGGTTCAAACGCAATTCCGGTGTCGCGTGACAGTATGTCGGCGATAGCCACATCGAAACCTTCCGGCGCATTGAGGCCGGTGCCGACAGCCGTCCCGCCTTGCGCAAGCTTTTGGATATTATGGACGACAGCGCCCTCGATGCGCGCGCGCGCGGCGATCAGTTGGGCGACATAGCCAGAAAACTCCTGCCCCAGGGTCAGCGGCGTTGCATCCATCAAGTGCGTCCGGCCGATCTTGATGATCTTCCCAAATTGATCCGCCTTCACAGCCAGTGCGTCGGTCAGCCGCGCAAGTGCAGGCAGGAGGCGTTGGTGCGTTTCGATCGCTGTCGCGACATGAATGGCCGTTGGAAAACTGTCGTTTGACGATTGGCTGCGATTCACATCGTCATTGGGATGCACTGGCGTCTTGCCGCCCCGCTTGCCCGTCAGCAGCTCATTGGCGCGCCCGGCGATCACTTCGTTGACATTCATGTTGGTCTGCGTGCCCGAGCCCGTCTGCCAGATGACGAGTGGAAAATGGTCGTCAAGCTTCCCCGCAATTACCTCGTCCGCTGCCGCATCGATGGCGTCGGCCAACCCGCCCTCAAGACCATGAGCACGATTGACGCGCGCCGCCGCCTTCTTCACCCGCGCCAAAGCGTGGATGATGGCGATGGGCATCCGTTCTTGCGGACCAAAGGGAAAATTGTCGCGACTGCGCTGCGTCTGTGCGCCCCAATAGGCATCGGCCGGGACGTCGATGGGACCGAAGCTATCGCTTTCGACCCGGGTGGCAGTCATTTCTTCCGCCCGAAATCCACTGTGACGACGTTGGAGCCATCTTCAATCGGCGCGGTGCGCGGCTCGTCATTTCCGGCTTCGGCGGTCGGCGGCGTGTCGACGTCGTCGAGGTTGACCTGGAAATGCAACGCGAACTCCACCGCCGGATCAACAAAGGCCGTGATCGCCGCGAAGGGCACGAACAGCTTGGTTGGCACCTGACTAAAGGTCAGACCAACTTCAAAGCCTTCATCATCGACCGTCAGATCCCAGAACTTGTTCTGAAGGACGACCGTCATTTCATCCGGAAAGCGTTGCATCAGCTGCTTCGGGATCACGACGCCGGGCGCATAGGTCTTGAACGTGATGTAGAAATGATGCCCGCCGGGCAGGTCTTCATTCGAATTGATTCCGCCGAGCACGCGGCCGACGACCGCGCGCAGAGCCTCCTGCACAATGTCGTCATAGGGAATCAGGCTGTCTGGCATGTCATCACTCATCGTAAAACGACGTTGGACGCTTGGTCCGTCACGGTCAAGCGGTTGCACGCGCAGCCGGGCGCGCTATACGCGCAACCCATGCGGACAGCCACAGTTCAGCGCCAGACGAGCGAAACGTCGATCGAAGTCGAGGTGAATCTTGACGGCACCGGCACCTATCAGGTGTCGACGGGCATCGGATTTCTGGACCACATGCTCGAACAATTGTCGCGTCATTCGCTGATCGACCTGACTGTCACAACCAAAGGGGACCTCCACGTCGACCAGCACCACACGACTGAGGACACCGGCATCGCCATCGGCGAAGCGGTGGCCAAGGCGTTGGGCGACAAGAAGGGCATCACGCGCTACGGCCACGCTTATGCGCCGATGGACGAAACGCTGACCCGTTGCGCGCTCGACATTTCCGGCCGGCCCTGGCTCGTCTTCAAGGCGGACTTCGGCACGCCGCGCCTCGGGGAATGGGATACCGAGCTGATCGAACACTGGTTCCACAGCTTCGCACAGGCCGCCGGCATCACCCTGCATGTCGAAAATCTCTACGGCAGCAACAATCACCACATCGTGGAGAGCTGCTACAAGGCACTGGCGCGCGCGTTGCGCGTCGCGGTCGAGATCGACCCGCGCAAAGCGGACTCGATCCCGTCGACCAAGGGAATGCTGTGACCGGTCCGGTCGCGCTGATTGATTACGGCGCGGGCAATCTTCAATCGGTCAGGAATGCGCTGAAAGCCGCTGGAGCTGAAGACATTCGCGTCACCGCTGATCCGGCCGAGGTCTTGGCCGCTGACCGCGTCGTCCTGCCCGGGGTCGGCGCCTTTGCGCATTGCATGCGCGCGCTATCCGCCATCCCCGGCATGGTCGATGCGCTCAACGAAGCAACCGGGCGGGGCGCCAAGCCGTTCCTCGGCATCTGCGTCGGCATGCA
>JADLBY010000227.1 GCA_020847445.1 Sphingomonadaceae bacterium
CCGCCATTTCGCGGCGGCGGGCGTCCTGATTCTCGGCGCGTGCTTCGGCCCCGGCGCGCTGTTCGCGGGCTGACGATACGGCTTCAGCGGCGGCCGCCAACTGGGTTTCGAGTGCCTTGAGCGAGGCTTCGCTGGCCTGCTCGGCGGCCTGCAAGGCGGCGAGCTTTTCGCCGATTGCCGCTTTGTCGGCCGCAAGCGTGGTGAGCTCGTGCGCGATGATATCGGGCTTGCCTGCAATGGCTTCCAGCTCGCCGGCAATCTCGGCGTTGCGCTTGTTCATCTCTGCAATGCGCCGCTCGGCTTCGCCTGCGCGTTCCTGCCAACCGCGAATTTCGGCCTGCGCCACTGCACGCCGTTCGCGCTGCTGGGCAATTTTCTGGTCGAGACCCGACAGGTCGGCCTGCGCGCGCACGAACAATTGGCGCAGCGATTCGCCTTCACTGGTCAGGGCGGCCACCAGCCCGCGCTGCTGCTCGCCATCGGGCAGTTCGGCACGGGCATTTTCGGCGGACTCAAATTCGAGTCGGGCCTGCAAGGCTTCCTGTTCTGCCAGTTCGTTCCGCTCGGCGAGCGCCGTCGCTGCCTGTAGCAGGCGCGTCAGTGCATCTTCGGCCCGGTCGGCATCGCGCAACGCCTGTCGCAGCGCGCTTTCGGACGCGGCCTGTGCCGATGCCAGTTGCCGCGCCTGGTCCTGCGCCGTCAGGATGCGTTCGCCGAGCGCGTCGAGTGCCGCGCCCTGTTGGCTGACCTTGTTCTCGGCGACGGGTATGGCCTCCAGCAGCGCCTCCAGCCGGTTCGCGCGCTCCAGTTGCTCGGCCGCCGCTGCGCCATCATCCTCGGCGGCAAAGCCGTCCCAGCGGCGCAGCCTGCCGTCGCGGGTGACCAGCCGTTCGCCGATGTCGAGCATTGCGCCATCATCTGTGTCGACCACGCGGACCATGGCGAGCCGAAGCGCCAGTTCGCCCGGTGCCTCGACCACATCGGACAGGCGCTCGCCCGAAAGCCGGGGCGGAGCCGCCGTAAAGCCCTGCCAGCGCCGCCCGCTCACGCCGCCGACCGCCGCGTTCAGATCGTCGCCCAGCGCTGCCGCAAGGGCGCGTTCATAGCCGGGTTTGACCTTGATCCGGTCGAGCGCCCGGTTGTCACTGCTTTTCGCGGACGCGCGTTCAAGGGCGTTTTTCTCGCTGACCAGCGCCGCCAGATCGGCCCGGGCACTGGCAAGGGCGCTTTGTGCGCTATCGCGCTCGCCAACCAGTGCAGCGCGCATGGCTTCGGCGGCTTCCATCGCGGTCGCTTGCTGATCGAGTTCGGCTTGCAAACGCACCGCCAGGTCGCGCGCTGCATCGCGCGCGTCAGCCAGTTCGGCTTCGTCCCCCAGTGCTGCCCGCTCGGCCTCGAGGCGCGCCCTGTCGCGTTCCGCCCGGTCGACACGGGCGCGGGCGTTGTTCAGCGCAGCTTCGGCGACGCGCAATTCGGCCTCGGCGCGCGCCTGTTCGGCCACCGCCCGGGCCAGCTTCACCTCGCCTTCGCGCGTCGCCCGCTCGGTGTCATCCAGCGCGCGGGTCAGTCGCGGGCGCTCCTCCTCGCTCGACTTTATCGTTTCGGCAAGCATCGCCGCCTCGTCCTGCAGCCGTGCCAGCGCTTCGGCCGCATCATGGGTCAGCTTGCCTTCGCGCGCGCCATCCTCCTCGATGCGGCGGGCCTGCGCAGCCAGATCGGCCTGCCGCTGGATCAGCCGGTCGCGCTCGCCGGTCAGCTGCACCAGCCGGTTCGAAAGATCGCTTGCGGCGTCGCGCGCCGCCATCGCTGCGGCCCGGTCATCGGCCAGCTTGCGCACCGCCTCCTGCTGCTCCTCGGCCAGTGCGCGCTGGCGGATCGAGGCCTCCTCGACGGTTTTTCCTGCAACATCGGCCTCGGCCCGCGCAGCCTCTGCCGCTGCCTTGGCCTCTTGCCAGCGCACAAAGATCAGCCGCGCCTCGGCCTGTGCAATCTCTCCCGATAGCTTGCGATAGCGCTCCGCCTGCCGCGCCTGTTTCTTCAGGCTCTGCGCGCGCGCATCCATATCGCCCAATATCGTCGACAACCGGGCGAGGTTCGCTTCCGCTGCGCGCAGTTTCTGCTCGGCATCCTTGCGGCGGACATGCAGGCCTGAAATTCCCGCCGCTTCCTCAAGCATCATCCGCCGTTCCTGCGGCTTGGCGGAAATGATCGAGCCGATCCGGCCCTGGCTGACCAGCGCCGGGCTGTGCGCGCCGGTGGCGGCATCGGCAAAGATCAGCGCAATGTCCTTGGCGCGGACGTCGCGACCATTGGCGCGGTAGGCGCTGCCCGCGCCGCGCTCGATCCGGCGGACGACTTCCAGTTCGCTATCATCGTCGTTGGCGACGATGCCGGGTATATTCTCGTGCGCGTCATGCTCGGCGAGCAGGGTGACTTCGGCAAAATCGCGCGACGGGCGCTGCGCGGTTCCGGCGAAGATCACATCCTCCATCCCGCCGCCGCGCATCGATTTGGGCGAATTTTCACCCATCACCCAGCGCAGCGCCTCGAGCAGGTTGGACTTGCCACAGCCATTGGGGCCGACGACCCCGGTCAGCCCGGCTTCGATATGCAACTCGGTCGGCTCGACAAAGCTTTTGAAGCCTGTGAGTTTGAGCCGTTTGATCCGCATGCCGCCCCCGCTACGCTGCCCCTATCGGATCAGCGCGCGCCTGCTTCCTGCAGCTTGCCCTTGACTTGCGGCCAGGCGGTCACGTCGAGGCGCGCGCCGTTGAGGTAGAAGGTCGGCGTGCCCTGGATCGAATATTTCTTGCCATATTCGGCGGTCAGATCGGCCAGCGACTGCATCTCCTTGGTATCGGACAGGCAGGCCTTGCTCTGGTCTCGCGACACGCCGCGCTGGGCGAAAAATTCGACGATACCCACTGCGTCGGCCAGTGCGAAGAAGCGGTCGCCGCCCTTGAGCGAGCTGATCTTTGCCTCCAGCGCCTTGTCGGTGCCGATCTTGTTGGCATTTTCAAACAGCGTTTCCTGGAAACCCATGAACTGGTCGGTCAGCGGCAGAACCGCTTCATTGGCACCGCAACGGGTGATCCGCGCCGCCATCAGATCGAATTCATCGCGAACGAAGTTGCGGAATTCGTACGAAATCTTGCCATTGTTGATGAAATTGTCGTGCAGCTCGCTGCCCGAATCCTTCGAAAATTGCGCGCAGACATGGCAGGTGAGCGATGCGAACTCGACCAGCTTGATCTTCGCATCGGGGTTGCCGATCAGATAGCCGCCCTCGGCGGTCTTGCTGACCACGTCGATCCACTGCTTGCCTGCAGGCGGGGCGACCGACGCGACCGGATCGCCCTTGGGCGCTTCGCCGGTTTCGCTGCCGCCGCATGATGCCAGCGCCAAAGCGGCTACCGAAGCGGTGAGGATTTTCAGACTGCGCATTATTCCATCCTTTGCGTCGTAGAAATTCAGGGAGTGAGATAGGTTTTGACGGTCGCGTAATCGTGCCCGTCGATGATCTTGCCGTTGACCAGCAGCGTTGGCGTGCCGGTGATGTTCAGCTTTTCGGTGGCTTCGTCGGTCATGGCGATGACGGCATCGAATGCAGCCTTGTTTGACAGGCAGGCCTTGCCCTGCGCCACAGTCACACCGCGCTGCGCCATGATGGTATCGAGCCCCAGCTCTCCATAGGCACCGAGCATGAACTGCATTGTCCGACCGCCTTCGAGATGGGCGATCGTCGCCTTGCTCAGCTTCGATCCCTGCGCCCATTGCGCCTG
Organism: Sphingomonadaceae bacterium; assembly: GCA_020847445.1. Lineage (GTDB taxonomy): Bacteria > Pseudomonadota > Alphaproteobacteria > Sphingomonadales > Sphingomonadaceae > Sphingorhabdus_B. The sequence goes on from JADLBY010000227.1 coordinate 3,783, forward strand.
TGTCGCCATCAGATGCCGGTGATTGCCGAAAAAGCGGCCCTTGCCGCCGCAGCGCGCGAGCAGCGCCGCAGTCAGATCCAGCGGATCGCGCACAAGATTGCGGATTTCGAAGCTGACCTTGCCGGTCGCGACAAACTGCTTCTTGATCTGCGGCACATCGGTGGCCTCGAAATGGGCGCAATGCCCGCAGGTGTAGCTTGCATATTCGACCAGCTTTGTGGCAGCAGCGGGATTGCCGATGACATGGCTGCCCTTGGGCGTCAGGCTGAAATTCAGCAGCCAGTTGGTTCCGGCGGGCGCGGCGACCAGTGCACCGCCGCCCAGCGTTGCAGCAAAAGCGAAAAGGATCAGGGATTTTCTGAATAGCGTCGGGAATCGGGTGGCCATATCTGCCTCTGAAATGGACCGCAGCATCTGCATTCACTCACCCTCTTTGGCAAGGCTTTTCGCCAGATTTTCGAGCACGGCCTGCAATTCCGGATCGGCGATTTCGCGCAGCGAATCGCCCAGCTCAACCGACGGTGCACGCAGCACCGGCGCTGCGCCGACTTTGGGTCGTGGCTCGCCATGTTGCACGCGCCCTTGCCGCATCTTGACCCTGGCGACCGCATCATAACCGAAAAAGCGGTTCACCCGTTCGACAATTTCGGGAAGCACATGCTGGATCATCACGGCATGCGCGCCTTCCACCACCAGTTCCAATGTGCCGCCCGCTTTCTGCCCGGCCGGGAAGCGGATCATTTCGGGGGCTGAAACATCGGCATAGCGCGGGCCGACAATCTCGTCCCAGCGGCTGACAATGGAGCTTTGCACAAAGCCGAATCTGCGGAAGGCCGCCCGGCCAATGTCGGGGACAAGGTCGGAAACCGCGCGCGCCTCGCCCCCGCGCCGCCGTTCATAGGCGGGCTTTGCAGCGGGTTTTGCCTTTTTCGGCATGGGTGATGGCTTGCCTTCCTCCATGGCGCAGCTATCGCATTTTGCATGGCTTCCGTCCAACCGCGCACGCAATATTCTGGGGATATCGCCCCGGCGCTGCTCGCCCATTATGACCGGCATGCGCGCGACCTTCCCTGGCGCTCCCCGCCGGGCACACCGCCACCCGATCCCTATCGCGTCTGGCTGTCCGAAGTGATGCTGCAACAGACCACCGTGGCCGCAGTGATCGGCTATTTCGAGAGATTTTCGGCGAGTTGGCCCGATTTTGCCACGCTCGCGGCTGCCGACGATGCCGATGTGATGGCGGCCTGGGCGGGGCTCGGCTATTACAGCCGCGCGCGCAACCTCCTGAAATGTGCGCGCGCAGTGGTGACGGAACATGGCGGAAAACTGCCGGAAACGTCGGCGGAACTGGCGCGCCTGCCGGGTATCGGCCCCTATACCGCCGCCGCGATTGCCGCAATTGCCTTTGGCGAGCGTGCAGCCGTGGTCGATGCCAATGTCGAGCGGGTGACAGCGCGGCTGTTTGCGATCCAGACGCCGCTGTCTGCGGCAAAGCCCGAAATCCGCGCTGCCGTCGATGCGATCACCCCTGCAGGACGCTCCGGGGATTTTGCGCAGGCGATGATGGATCTGGGGGCCAGCCTGTGTTCGGTGCGCGCGCCGCGATGCCCGGCCTGCCCGGTGCAGATGCATTGCGCGGCGCAGGCGATAGGTGTGGCAGAGGGCCTTCCGCGCAAGACCCCCAAAAAGGCAAGACCCGACCGGGCGGGGACGGCCTATTGGATCGAACGCGACGGTCATGTGTGGCTGATACGCCGACCCGATAGCGCCATGCTGGGCGGGATGCGGGGGTTGCCCGACGATGGCTGGAATGCGCGACGCGACGGCGACTCGCATCCGCCCTTTGCCGCCGACTGGAAAGCCGTTGCAGGCGAGGTCGTCCATGTCTTCACCCATTTCCGGCTGACGCTGCGGCTTGCCGCTACGGCAGCGCCGGTCGACGAAAGCGGCTTGCCGCCGGGCGAATGGTGGCCGCTGAAAACATTGGACAGCGCCGGATTGCCAACCTTATTCAGCAAGGCAGCCAGGCTTGCCATCAGAGCAAGTGCGAAAAGCTAGAGGAGAGAGCATGTCTGCAAGCCAAACCGCATCGATGAACCCCAACCGCCGTGGCTTTCTGTCGATGGCCGGACTGGGTGCCATGGCGACGATGCTGCCCACCCCCGCATGGAGTTTTCTGGCGCAGGAATATCCGACGCTGCGGTCGCAGGTCGAAGGCTATGTCGCGGGCAGGAAGGCTGCGGGCGTGGTTGCGGCGATCGGCCGTGGCATTGCTGCGCCCGAATCGGTGGCTGCAGGCACAATCGCGATCGGCGATCCCACCCCTGTCGATCTCGACACCCTGTTCCGCGTCTATTCGATGACCAAGCCGGTGACAGGGATGGCGGCGATGATCCTCGTCGGTGAAGGCAAGATCAGGCTCGATCAGCCGATTGCCGATTTCCTTCCCGAATTTGCGCAGATGCGCGTGTTGACCAGCCCCGACAGCAGCATGGATTCGGTTCCGGCCAGGACGCTGATCACATTGCGCCATCTGCTGACGCACACTGCCGGGCTCGGCTATTCAATCGTCACCAAGGGGCCGCTGCTCAAGGCCTATATGGATAATGGCATTACCCCGGGCGCGATCAGCCGGATGCCGATTCCCGGCTTTGAACCCGGCGCGCCGACGCCCGATCTGAAAACCTTCGCCGAACGCGTCGCCAAGCTGCCGCTGATCGCCGAGCCGGGGACCAAATGGAGCTATTCGATAAGCCTCGACCTGCTCGGCCGGGTGATCGAGCTGGCCAGCGGGATGGAGTTCGAGGCCTTCCTGAAAGCGCGGCTGTTCGATCCGCTGAAGATGACCAGCAGCTATTTCCAGGTGCCGCAATCAGAGGTGAAGCGTTTTGCCACCAACTATGCCGTATTCGGCGGCGCGCTGATCCCGATAGATCCGGCGGCGACCAGCGTCTTTCTCGACAAGCCCGCATTCGCCTTTGGCGGCGCGGGGCTGGTCTGTTCGGCGCGTGACTATGACCGCTTTCTCGCGATGCTGCTGAATGGCGGGGAACTGGACGGAGCAAGGGTGATGGCCCCCGAAACCGCCGCGCTCGGCATGTCCGATCTGCTGCCTGCCGGGGTCAGCACCGACGGCACCTATGCCGATGGCGCAGGCTTTGGCGCGGGCGGGCGCGTCGGCAAGGGTGCCTATGAAGGTGTGTTCGGCTGGGGCGGGGCGGCGGGCACGATCGCCTTTGTCGATCCGCGCCGCAAGGTGCGTGCGACCGGCATGATCCAGTATATGCCCTCGAACGCGCAAGGCTTTCATGACGATTTCGGCAAATGGGTTGTTGCCGATCTGCAGGGATAGGGCAGGCATATGAACCCCGGTTTCACTGGCTCCCCGCTCGATCGCGCAGACCGGCTGCGCAACGATGCCGAGGCGTTCAACGCCGCGTTGAACGACTGGCGCGCGCGCGTGCTCGGGCTCGACGGGCTGGATCCGGTCGTCGCCAGCGAAGGCGGGCTCAAATGGGTATCGATGGCCGAGGTCGATGTCTCGGTCGAACTGATCCTGCTCGGGCTGGCTAACGGCAAGCCGCATTTCGTGCCGCTGGTCGACGGGGCCGGTGGCATGGCACGCTCGCCCGCAGTCTGGCGCGCGCTGTCGATGTTGCCAGCCGAGGATGCCGCGATTTACGGCACCGCGCGCAGCCTGATCGACTGGCACAATGCGCATAAATATTGCGGGCGCTGCGGGGGTTCGACCAAGGTCTTCCGCGCCGGCTGGGGGCGGCAATGCACCGCGTGCGACGCCGAACATTTCCCGCGCACCGACCCCGTGGTCATCATGATTGCCGAATATGAGGGCAAGGCGCTGCTCGGGCGGCAATCGGCTTGGCCCAAGGGCAATTATTCGGCGCTTGCCGGTTTCCTCGAGCCCGGCGAAAGTATCGAGGAAGCGGTGCGGCGCGAAATCATGGAAGAGGCGGGGATCAGTTGTGGCGCGGTGCGCTATGTCACCAGCCAGCCCTGGCCATTTGGCGGATCGCAACTGATGATCGCCTGCGTGGCCGATGCCGACGGCGATCAGCTGACCATCGATTATAGCGAGCTGGAAGACGCGATGTGGGTGACGAAGGCGGAGGCGCGCGCCGCCCTTGCCGACGCCCCCGACAAGCGTTTCGGAGCGCCGCCGCCTTTCGCGATTGCGCACAGCTTGCTGCGACGCTGGGCCGAAGAATAGAGCCAGAGAGGAGCAGGCCATGCAGAAACTGCGCATCGATATCGTATCCGACGTCGTCTGCCCCTGGTGCATTATCGGCTATAAACAGGTCGAAAAGGCGCTGACCCTGCTGCCCGAGCCGGTCGAGGCCGAATTTCACTGGCATCCGTTCGAGCTGAACCCCGACATGCCGCCCGAAGGCGAGGATGCGGGGCAGCATATCGCGCGCAAATATGGCCGCTCGCCCGAGGAGGGCAAGGCGGTGCGCGAAAGGATCAGGGATACCGCAGCCGAGCTGGGCTTCACATTCGGCGACATGGGTGCCCGGCGGCTGTTCAACACCTTCGATGCGCACAAATTGCTGACGCGCACCGGCGCTGCGCATGGCTGGCAGAAGCAGACCAAGCTGAAGCTCGCGCTTTTTTCCGCCTATTTCCAGCAGGGCAGGGATGTGAGCGACCGCGAAGTGCTGCTCGACATTGCCGCAAGCATCGGGCTCGACCGCGCCGCCTGCGCGGACTGGCTGGCCGACGAGGCGCTGGCGCGTGAGGTGCGTGGCGAGGAGAGCTACTGGATCAACGAAAATGTCGCCGGTGTCCCCGCGATCATCTTTGACGGCAAATATATGGTCCCCGGCGCGCAGAGTGCCGAAACCTTTGCGCAGGTGATCGGCAAGGTCTTGGCGAGGCGGCTGGCGAGCTGAATCCATTTTATGACTCGTCATTCCCGCGAAGGTGAGAATCCAACTCCCGCAGTTAAAATTTACGCCGCAGGAGTTGGATCCCCGCCTTCGCGGGGGTGACGACCGATTGTTCAGATACGAAAGTCAGGCGGCCGCCTGCACCCCGTATTTGCGCATCTTCTCGATCAATGTTGTGCGCTTCAGCGTCAGCAGCCGGGCGGCCTCGGAAACGATCCCGTCGGCGAGTTCGAGCGCCATGTTGATCCGCTCCAGTTCGATGGCCTCAATCTCTTGCCGCAGGTCGATCGGTTGCTCCCTGCCCGGGCTGGGGCTGGCCGGAACGAAAGAAACGGGTGCAGCGGCAAGGCGTTCACGGCGGCTTTCGAGCGGCGGGGCGGCGTTGGCGAGGAGGAGGTCGACATCGTCGGCGCCCAGCAACTCGCCGCCAAAGAGCACGCCCGCCCGTTCGACGACATTGCGCAATTCGCGCACATTGCCCGGCCATGGATGTGCCATGAGCCGTTCGAGCGCGCCCTCGTCGAAATGCGCGATTGCACCCGAAGGCTTGCCCTTCTGAAAGTGGCGGATAAGCAGGGGAATATCCTCGCGCCGCTCCGCCAGCGACGGCACATGCACCAGCACCACGCCCAGCCGGAAGAACAGATCCTGCCGGAAACGGCCATCCGCCATCGCGCTGTCCATATCCTGATGCGTGGCCGAAATGATGCGGACATCGACCGGGGTTCCCTGGCTGCTGCCGACGCGGGTGACGACGCGTTCCTCGAGCACGCGGAGCAGTTTCACCTGCATGTCGAAGCGCATGTCGCCGATTTCGTCGAGGAACAGCGTTCCCCGGTGCGCATTTTCGAAATGGCCGGTGCGTCGGCTGTGGGCCCCGGTGAAGCTGCCCTTTTCATGCCCGAACAGTTCGGATTCGATCAGTTCGGCGGGGATGGCACCGGTGTTGATCGCGACAAACGGGTTGCCCTTTCGCAAACTGGCGGCGTGGATGGCCTGTGCAACCAGTTCCTTGCCCGACCCGGAGGGACCGGCAAGGAGCACCGACACATCCGACGCCGCCACACGGGCGATCATCGCCCGCAATCTTTGTACGGCGGGGCTGGTGCCGATGACCAGCGATGCGACCTCGCGTTCGACGCCTGTGGTTGAAACTGCCATATCTGCCCCCGTTTTGTGCGTTGCAAAGACGCTGATCCGATGGGCGGAAAATTGGGGAACGAGGTTAACAACCTCTTACTCGCAGCAAGATAAGATATTGGTATCTAACAATATATCATCCAGATTGGAGTGGACTTTGCACAAAGCTGCCGCTGCGCGATGCGATCCGGCCACCATATCGGAGCAACTTCATTCGCGCGCCCAGCCCAGGGTGATCGACATGCGCCGGTTGCGCGGGTCGAACCGGTTCTGCCGGATATAGGGCTCGCGATCGGCCAC
>JADLBY010000228.1 GCA_020847445.1 Sphingomonadaceae bacterium
GTGATGCGCGACTATCTGGGCGAACGCTTTGTCGACATGTATTCGATCGTCAAACGTGTCGAACAGGACCGCTATTTCAGCGAGGTGCCGCGGCTCGACTATGACTGGTATCTGCGGAATGCCTGACCCCAAAAAATCGCTTTGAAAATCGCAACTTTTGCGTCAGCATCGGGAATCGAGGAGCCACATATCAGGGGTGGAGATTAGCCATGGATTTCAAGACGCTGTTGGATAATGCACAGAACCGCCGTTCGCTGCTGAAGGGCATGGGGGTCGCCGCCGTCGGCCTGACCTTTACCGGGGCGCTTGCAGGCTGTGGGGAGAAGGAAGCGAAGAAGCTTGCCAATGGCGAAGAGGCGAAGCTCAACTTCTATAACTGGGATACCTATATCGGCGAAACCACACTTGAGGATTTCAAGGGTGTCAGCGGCGTCGATGTGAACATGACGCTGTTTGCCAGCAACGACGAATTGTTCGCCAAGCTGAAGGCCGGCAATCAGGGCTATGATGTGATCGTGCCGTCGAACGACTTTGTCGAGCGCATGGCCGCTGCCGACATGCTGATGCCGCTCGATCATGCGCAAATCCCGAATTTCGAAAAGAATATCGCGCCCGAATTCAAGGATGTGCCCTATGATCCGAAGCGCAAACATTCGATGCCCTATACCTGGCTGACGCTCGGCATCGGCTATCGCAAATCGAAGGTGAAGGGCAAGCCCGACAGCTGGAAGGTGCTGCTCGACAGCGACGAATATAAGGGCCGCATCGCCGTGCTTTCGGAAGCAGGCGACATGTTCCGCATCTATGCCAAATATCTCGGCAAGTCGGTGAATGCGATCACCGATGCCGATATCAAGACCATCGAAGCGATGATGATCAAGCAAAAGCCGAACATCAAGGCGTTCCATGAGGATAATGGCCAGGATTTGCTGCTGAAGGGTGAGGTTGATGTCGTGCTCGAATATAATGGCGATATCGCGCAGATCATGGTCGAGGATGATGATGTCGACTTTGTGATTCCGAAAGAGGGCAGCCAGCTGAATTCGGATAATCTGTGCATTCCCAAGGGCGCGCCACGCCCGAAAAATGCCCATGCGTTCATCAACTATCTGCTTGATGCAGAGGCAGGCAAGAAGATCGCCGAGACGATTCTGTTCCCGACGCCGAATGCCGCTGCCAAGGCGTTGATGCCCGATGATTACAAGAACAATCCGGTCATCTTCCCGTCGGCGGCCGAACTCGCGAAATGCGAATATGCAAAGTTCAATCCCGAACTTCAGGCCAAATATGAGGAGGCCTTTACCCGCGTGCGGGCGGCCTAGGATGCGACCGAACCGGGTGGATCCGGCGACCAGATATTATCCCCGAAAGGGGCGTGCCCGCGCGGGCGGTCATGCTTCCGCGTATCGGCGACACGTCCCCGTTGGGGCGCGGTTGCGGGCGGCATAGCCATGGCAGGGGGGACACAGGACTGGAAAGCGCACAAGCGGCCGGTCGCGGCGATTGCGGGCGCGCCGTTGTTCTGGCTGCTGCTTTTCTTCCTCGTGCCGATGGCGATTGTGTGGCTGTACAGCTTCGGCGAGAATGCGGGGCCTGCCGACATTGCGATTTCGGGGACGCTCGATAATTACAAGCGCGCGACCGAATGGCTGTATCTTTCGATCTTCCTGAAATCGCTGGCGGTCGCCGCATTGGTGACCTTGATCTGCCTCATCATCGGCTTTCCCGTCGCCATGGCGATCACCTTTGCCTCCCCCAAATGGCGGCCCTGGCTGCTGCTTGGGATCATGCTGCCCTTCTGGACCAACCTGCTCGTCCGCACCTATGCGCTGATGGTGCTGATGGGCACCAATGGTTATATGAACAAGGGCCTCGGCGCGTTGTGGCAGGGCACCAGCTGGCTGCGCACGCTGGTCGGAATGCAGCCGCTGGAGGCGTGGACGCCGGTGCAGTTGCTCTACAATAATTTCGCGGTGGTGCTGGGGCTGGTCTATGTCCATCTGCCCTTCATGGTGCTGCCGCTTTATGCCGCGCTCGACCGGCTCGACAAGTCTCTGATCGAAGCGAGCCTTGATCTGGGGGCAGGGCATTTGCGCACGCTGATGAAGATTGTCGTCCCGCTCGCCGGGCCGGGCATATTGGCAGGGGTGATGATTACGCTGATCCCCGCGCTCGGTGCCTATCTGACGCCTGATCTGATGGGGGGAACCGAAAGCCAGATGATCGCCAATGTGATCGAACGGCAGTTCAAACGCGCCAATGACTGGCCGTTCGGGGCGGCGCTGTCGTTCCTGCTGATCTATGCCATGTTCATCCTGATCGCATTGCAATCGATGCGCCGTGACAAGGGGGAGGCACGCTGATGCCGCTGTTCACCCGCACCCCCGTGGCGCCGCTGGAATATACCCGCAAGACCTGGATGCGCGGCTGGGTCGCAGCGACAATGTTCTTCCTCTACGCCCCGCTGCTGATCCTGATGATTTTCAGTTTCAACGACAGCAAGCGCAATGTCGTGTGGCGGGGCTTCACGCTCAAATATTACGAAAAGGCGATGAACAATGACTCGCTGGTGGAGGCGATGGTCAATTCGCTGACCATAGCGGGGCTGGCGACGCTGTTCAGCCTGGTCCTTGGGGCGCTGGCGGCGGTCATGCTCTGGCGCTTCCGTTTCCCGTTCAAGGGTGCGGTTGAGGGCACGATGTCGCTGCCGATCATCGTCCCCGAAATCTGCCTTGGTGTCGCCTTCCTGATCTTTTTCGCGAAGATCGAATGGCCTTCCGAACTGCCATGGCCGCTGAACCTGTCTGCGATCACGATCGCCCATATCACCTTCTGCTTCCCCTTTGTCGCGATGGTTGTCCGTTCCCGGCTGGAAAGTTTCAACAAGGAGGAGGAAGAGGCGGCGAAGGATCTGGGCGCGTCCGAATGGCAGACCTTCCGCGACATATTGTTGCCGCACATGAAGCCGGGGCTGATTGCGGGCGCATTGCTGGCCTTCACCCTCAGCCTCGACGATTTCGTCATTACCTTCTTCACCAGCGGGCCCGACACGATCACCTTCCCGGTCAAGGTCTATTCGATGGTCCGTTTTTCGGTGACGCCGGAGGTGAATGCAGCGTCGACCATCCTCATTCTCCTAACCATCGCGCTCACCGCTGTTGCGCTCAAGCTGCAGGGCGTGAAAGCCATAGCGGAAACCCACTGACATGACCGACGCACAGCCCATCATCCAGATCCGCAACGTCTCCAAACGCTTTGGCAAGGTGACTGCGGTCGACAATGTCAATCTCGACATCATGTCGGGCGAGTTCTTCGTGCTGCTCGGCCCTTCGGGCTGCGGCAAGACGACGCTGCTGCGCATGATTGCCGGGTTCGAACTGCCGACCGAAGGCCAGATCATCATCGACGGACAGGATGTCAGCGACGTGCCGCCCAACAAGCGGCCGGTGAACATGGTGTTTCAGAGCTATGCGGTGTTCCCGCACATGTCGGTGGCGGACAATGTCGCTTATGGCCTAAAAATTCGCGGCGTCGGTCGTGGCGAACGCGAGGAACGGGTGCGCGAGGCGCTCGACCTGGTCAAACTTGGCGGGTTCGAGGATCGTATGCCCGACCAGATGTCCGGCGGGCAGCGGCAACGCGTGGCGCTCGCGCGCAGTCTGGTGATGCGGCCCAAGGTACTGCTGCTCGACGAGCCGCTCTCGGCGCTCGATGCGAAGCTGCGCGCGCAGATGCAGTTCGAGCTTTCCGACCTGCAGGATCAGGTGGGGATCACCTTCGTCACCGTCACCCACGATCAGGACGAGGCGCTGTCGATGGCGAGCCGCATTGCCGTGATCAACAAGGGAGAGGTTGCGCAGCTCGCCGGGCCATCCGATCTCTACGAATTTCCCGCCAACCGCTTTGTCGCGGACTTTGTCGGATCGGTGAACATATTCGAGGGCAAGCTGACGGTGGACGAGCCCGACAAGGCGGCGGTCGACTGTCCCGGGCTTGGCATGGTCTATCTGAACCACGGCGTCACCGGACCGCACGGGGCCGACGTCTGGGTCGCGCTGCGGCCGGAGAAAATCTATCTGCATGTTCCCGGCGAAGGAAAGGCGGTTCGCGCCGCCGCGCAGGATGCCCCTGACGGCCATAATTTCGCGCGCGGGGTGATCAAGGGGATGAGCTATCTGGGCGACATCACGCTGTTCGAGATAAAGCTCGACAGCGGCGAAATGATCCGCGTCTCGCGTCCCAACCTGTCTCGCCACGATCAGGAGGATTTCACCTGGGACGACCGCGTCAGCATGCACTGGCGCGCCGATAGCCCGGTGGTATTGCTGGGCTAGGGGGCGGCCGGACTGTCGCCAGAGCTATCCGCTCACCCCTCATCCTCGACGGGTGCAGGGCGCACATCGATCAACGTCACGATAATGTTCGTGCCCGATTGCGGTGCCCCCATTGTGCCATCGGGCTTTGGCATGCAAAAGCGCCAGGTTGACCCGGCCTGCATCATCTTCAACGCCTCTCCGAATAGCGGCGTTGCCATGGCGAGCGGGATTTTTTCCCAGTCGCGCTTTTCCTGAACGACCCCGTTCTCAGCGTCGAACAGGGTAAAGTCGACCAGCGCCATGTCGGCATCGGTGGGCGTCCGCCCGGCACCAGCAGTCACCGGCGAATAGCCCAGCCCCGATGCCGTGGTTTGCGCGCATGTCCGCTCTGCCGGTGCAATCACCGGCTTGGGCGGCGGCGTGGTGAAGGCCAGCAGTTCGACCTCGAACACTAGGTCGGCATTGGGCGGGATCGGATCGCTGCCGTCGGGGCCATAGCCCAGCGCGGCGGGGATGCAGAGGCGGTATTTGCCGCCCGGCTGCATCAGCTTCAGCCCCTGCGCAAAGCCGGGGATGACGCCGCCAACCTTGAATTTTGCGGCTTTGCCCGAGTCAAATTCGCTGCCGTCTGCGGCAAGGCGGCCCGAATAATTGACTTCGACTTTGGCGTCGGGCCCAGGCTTTTCGCCCTTGCCAGCCTTGATCACCGAATAGGAAAGCCCTTCGGGCGTCTTGACCTTGCAGGTCAGGACCGGTTTTTCCGGGGCAGGCGTCGCCGCTGAAACAGGGGTTGCGGGGACAGCCAGCAAAGCTGCCGCGAAAACAGCGCCGGGCGCTGCGGATCGATATGTCTTTGTCATCGCCTGACGCGGTAGGCGAAGCGCTGAAAATGTCCAGTGCGGTTCGCTTACTCGTCGTCTTTCTTGCGCGCCTTGTTCGCATAGATCAGCGCTGCGGCGAGTGCAGCCGATCCGATGCCGATCCCGGCGGCAGTTTTCCAGCCGATACCGCCCTTGTCCTCGGCGGCTTGTTTGCGCGCCTTGGCACGCTTCACTTCGCGCATGGTTTCGTTGTCGGGCGGGAGATCGTCTTTGCTGTCGGTCATGCCCGCCTAAATGAATCAGGCGGGTGATGGGGTCAATAGCGAATTCCTCCCCATTTGAAGGGGCGGAGCCAGGTCCTGACCCTATAGCGCGCGCAACTTCGGTTCGGCCTCGTCGAGCGACTTGCGGATGATGCCGACAAGGTCGTCGATCTGCTGCGTGCTGATGATGAGCGGCGGGCACATCACGATGCTGTCGCGGATGCCGCGGACCATCAGGCCGTTTCTGATGCAGATGTCGCGCACCATCGGTCCGGCGGTGCCTTCCGCGCCGCCAAAGCGCGCACCACTGCCCTTGTCGGCAACGATTTCCACCGCGCCGAGCAAGCCGATCGAGCGGGCTTCGCCCACCAGCGGATGATCGTTGAGCGTTGCCAGCGCCCTGGCGAGATGGGGCCCGGTCTCGCTGCGGACCTTTTCGACTAGGCCCTCGCGCTCCATGATCTCGATATTGCGCAATGCCACTGCCGCCGCGACCGGATGCCCCGAATAGGTGTAGCCGTGGACGAAATCGCCGCCGGTTTTCATCACCTTGACGATGTCGTCCGAAACCGCGACCGCCGAAATCGGCAGGTAGCCTGAGGACAGCCCCTTGGCCATGGCGATGATATCGGGCTTTACGCCCATCGTCTCATGCCCCCACATATTGCCGGTGCGGCCGAAACCCGCGATAACCTCGTCGCAGATGAGGAGGATGCCATATTTGCGGCAGATCGCCTCGACCTGCGGCCAGTAATTGGCTGGCGGGATGATGACGCCGCCCGCGCCCTGCACGGGTTCGCCGATGAAGGCGGCGACATTTTCGGGGCCGACTTCAAGGATTTTGGCCTCGATCGCCTCGGCGCAGGCAGTGCCGAACGCCTCCGCCGTCATGTCGCGGCCCTCATTATACTGATAGGGCTGGCGGACATGCTCGACGCCGGCAATGGGCAGATCGCCGATCGGGTGCATCGCCTTCATCCCGCCCAGCGAAACCCCGGCCACGGTCGAGCCATGATAGGCGTTCCATCGGCTGATGAAGGTCTTGCGCTTGGGTTCGCCCTTCAGCTTCCAATATTGGCGGACGAGGCGGAAGATGGTGTCGTTCGCCTCCGAACCAGAGCTGTTGAAAAAGACATGCGGCAGCCGGTTCTGCGTCAGGCCCGCAATCTTTTCGGCGAGCAGCACGGTCGGCGGCGTCGCCGTCTTGAAGAAGGTGTTGTAATAGGGCAGCTCGCGCATCTGCTCGGCCGCAACCTCGACCAGTTCCTCGCGGCCATAGCCGACATTGACGCACCACAGCCCGGCCATGCCGTCCAATATGCGGTTGCCGTCGCCGTCATGGATATAGCAGCCTTCGGCATGGGTGATGATGCGGCTGCCGCCCAGATCTTCGATTTCCTGCCAATTTGCCTGCGCGGGCAGATGGTGTGCCACATCGATGCGGCGAAGTTCGGCGATGTCGTAATTGCGGGGCATTTGGATTCTCCTGATCCCCCTCCCTTCCAAGGGAGGGGAGTCTCGTTCAGGGCGAAAAGCCAATCCTCGCTTGATAGCGGTTATAGCGAGTGATGCACCGGTTCATAACACGCCTCTTAACGCCTTTCCGAGCAGGTGGAAATAGGTCTGCGAGTCCGGATCATTTTCGGTGCCCCATTCGGGATGCCACTGCACCGCGAGCAGCGGCGCGCCATTGGGGCGGGCGCTATAGGCCTCGACCAGGCCATCGGGCGCGCGTGCCTCTATGGTCAGACCATCGGCAAGCGCGCCGATGCCCTGATAGTGCACCGAATTCACCTCGATCGCGGGTCTGGCATAGGCCTTGGCCAGCATGCCGCCTTCGGCCAGCGTCACCGGATGGCGATGGTCGAACATCGCGTCGAAGGCCACCCCATCGGGCGCGTGGTGGCGAAGCAGGTCATCGCTCGCGCTGGTATCGCGGCGCAATGTGCCGCCCAATGCGACATTGATTTCCTGGAATCCGCGACAGATTCCGAATACCGGCTTTTGCAGATCGATCATCCGGTCGACCAGCGAAAGCGCGATCTCGTCGCGGCCTTCATCAAATGGCCCGTCGCCGCCATCGTCGCCATAGCGGGCCGTTGCCACGTTCGACGGGCTGCCGGTCAGCAATATGCCGTCGAGTCGCGGGGCCACCTCGGCGGCGGTCATCAGATCGGGTAATGAGGGGACGATCAGTGCCGCCACATCGGCATAGGTCATCGCCGCCCGGATATAGCGTTCCATCACCGCCTGCGCGGGTTCGGTGCCGACGATACGGTTGCACGCGATAATGCCGAGGACGGGGCGGGCGTTCATGCCGCTTCAATGGCAGCAAATCGGGCTGTCGACAAGTTGGGCTGGCAAGTCGCTGCGTCGGCCCCTAAACCGGCACGATAATGTCCCGATCGAACGATTCCGCATCGCGCCTCGTCGCGGTGCTTGGTCCTACCAATACCGGCAAGACTCACCTCGCAGTCGAACGGCTGTGCGCGCATTCGAGCGGGGTGATGGGGTTTCCGCTGCGCTTGCTGGCGCGCGAGATCTACGACCGGGTGGTGGCGATCAAGGGGCCAAAGGAAGTCGCGCTGATCACCGGAGAGGAACGGATCGAACCGCCCGGCGCGCGCTGGTATCTGTGCACCGCGGAATCGATGCCGGTCTATTCCGGGAGCGGCAGCAAAGATTCGCGGCAATTTGCCTTTGCCGCATTGGACGAGGCGCAATTGGGCGCCGATCCCGAACGCGGCCATATCTTCACCGACCGGATGCTGCATGTGCGCGGACGTGAGGAGACGATGATCCTCGGTTCGGAAAGCCTGCGCCCGATGGTGAAGGCTTTGTTGCCCGAGGCGGAAATCATCTCGCGCCCGCGCTTTTCGACACTCAGCTATTCGGGGCCGAAAAAGCTGTCGCGCCTGCCGCAGCGCTCGGCCATCGTCGCCTTTTCGGTCGAACAGGTCTATGCCGTTGCCGAACTGCTGCGCCGCTTGCGCGGTGGGGCGGCGGTGGTGATGGGGGCACTGTCCCCGCGCACCCGCAACGCGCAGGTGGAGATGTTCCAGTCGGGCGAGGTCGACTATCTGGTTGCTACCGACGCGATTGGAATGGGGCTGAACCTTGACGTTCAGCATGTTGCTTTTGCAGGATTATCCAAATTTGACGGCAACCGGACCCGGCGGCTGACGGTTGCCGAAATGGCGCAGATTGCGGGCCGGGCAGGGCGGCACCAGCGCGACGGCAGCTTTGGCACCGTCGCTGGCGAGGCTGGCGAAATGACCGCCGAGGAAGTGCTCGCAATCGAGAGCCACCAATTTCTCGCCCTTGACTGGATGTACTGGCGCGAGGCCGCCCCGCGTTTCGACAGCCTGACCCGGCTGATCGCCGACCTTGAGGCCAAACCCGATGGCCC
This sequence comes from Sphingomonadaceae bacterium, assembly GCA_020847445.1. Classification (GTDB taxonomy): domain Bacteria; phylum Pseudomonadota; class Alphaproteobacteria; order Sphingomonadales; family Sphingomonadaceae; genus Sphingorhabdus_B. The sequence goes on from JADLBY010000228.1 coordinate 8,810, forward strand.
GCCTTTGCGCGCCGCGCCCGAGGCAATCGATCTGGCCGTGCTCAAACGGCTTGCCGACATGCCGCAGGTGACGGCTCGCCTGTCGGGGCCGAAAAGCGTCGCGCGGCTGTGGGAGGTCGCAAGCCTGCCCGACTTCCGCCAGACCGGAGCGGAGCATCACAGCCGCTTTGTCGCGGGCATGTGGGGCCATCTTGCCGAAGGCGGTGGCTTGCCGCACAGCTATGTTGCTGGCGAGTTGGCGCGGCTCGACAATATCCAGGGCGATGTCGACACCATTTCGGCACGGATCGCGGCGGCGCGAACATGGGCCTATGTCGCGCATCGTGCCGACTGGGTCGAGGATCCACCGGCCATGGCGGAACGCGCGCGCAGGCTGGAAGAAAAGCTGTCCGACGCGCTGCACAATGCCCTGCGCCAGCGCTTTGTCGACCGGCGGACGTCGATGCTGCTGCGCAAAGGCGGCAGCGATGACGCATTGCTGCCGGTTCAGGTCGACGCGGAAAACCAGGTGTTCGTCGATGGCGAACATATCGGCGCGCTTGACGGCTTCGCCTTTCGCGTCGATTCCACGGCGCGAGTCGGGGAGCGCAAATTGTTGCTTGCAGCAGCCGAGCGGCATCTGGCAGCATATCTGAAAGAAAAGGCAAGGGCGGTGGCAATGGCCGAAACCGAGGAATTCTCACTGGGACGCGATGGCGAGGGGCGGCCTGCGCTGCTGTGGCAGGGCGCCGTGCTCGGCCATCTGGCGCGTGGCCGCAGCCTGTTGCAGCCGTTGTTCAAACCCGCGCGCGCGGTCGCAGGGCTGGAGGGCGACGACCTGCGCGCCATCGTCGAACGCGCCGATGGCTGGATACAGGCACAGCTGGCGCGGCATATGGGCGGCCTGGTTGCGCTCAACCAGTTGGCCGCCGACGCCGCGACCGATGGCGTGGTGCGCGCACTTGCGGCACGTCTCGCCGACGCAGGCGGCATTGCCGGACGACAATTCCTGGCGGATACGTTGACGGCCTTGCCCAAAGAGGCGCGCGGTGCGGCACGCAAGGCGGGGATCGTTTTCGGCGCGCTCGATGTCTATCATCACGCCATCCTCAAACCCGCCGCCACCCGCTGGCGGGCGGCGCTGTTTTCGGCACAGACCGAAAAGCCGATGCCCGAATTGCCGCCCGAAAGCGCGGTGCATCTGAAGGAATGGGATTTTGCATCGGCGGCCGATTGCCGCAATGCTGGCTATCGCAGGGTTGGCAATGAATATGTCCGTATCGATCTGGCCGAGCGTGTCATCAAGAAGGCGCATGAGGCGCGCGGCGAGCGCCTCGAATTCGGCATGGACATGGCTTTTGCCACCTCGCTGGGGTTGAGCGAGGAAGGCTTGCAGGCGCTGATGCGCGATGCCGGTTTCCGCCGGATCGAAACGCCACCCGCACCGATCGCGGCAGAAGGTGCCGAAGCCGCTGCTGCACCCGCCGGGGAACCGGCCCCATCCGAAACGCCAGCCGGGGATGGCGCGGCTGTATCCGAGCCGGAAGCAGAGCCCGCCACCGAGGTGGTCGAAGCCGCGCCGGTTGATGCAGTGTCGGCCGATGCGGGGGCAAATGGCGAGGGCGAGGGCGATTCGACCGGATCCAGCCCGGTGGCCGTTGCCAGCCAGCCCGTGAATCTGACTTATTGGCGCTGGATCGGCATCCGCACGGCAAAACCGGCGCCGCATCGAGGGCGTACACAGGAGCGCAAGCCGCAAAAGCGCCAAAAGCCCGAACATGCTGCCAAAGCGGCCCCCGCCGTTGCAAGGCCCAAGGCCGACGCGCCGTCGGCGCTGGCGCTGCAACTGGCGGCGCTCAAGGAAAAAATGGGCGGTTGATCTTGGGCGATGGCGCGCTGCGGATCGACAAGCTGCTCTGGCATTTGCGGCTGTCGAAATCGCGCAGCCTCGCCCAGACGCTCATCGCCGAAGGGCATGTGCGGCTCAATGGCAGCCGCGTCGAAAAGCCGAGCATAGAGGTGAAAGTGGGCGACATAGTCACTCTGCCGCGCGGGCAGGGCGCTTTGGCCATCCGCCTGCTGTCCATCCCGCCGCGCCGTGGCCCCGCACCCGAGGCACGTGCCTGCTATAGCGAAATTTAGTCGTGCAGAACATTTCCCCCGTTGACTTGCACGCCAAAGGCACAATAGGCGTTGGGCAGCAAATCGCACCGCCCAGGGGAGAAATTGAGCAATGACCTACGTCGTCACAGATGCCTGCATCAAATGCAAATATATGGACTGCGTCGAGGTTTGCCCCGTGGATTGCTTCTACGAGGGCGACAACATGCTCGTCATCAACCCTAATGAATGCATCGATTGCGGTGTGTGCGAACCCGAATGCCCGGCCGAGGCGATCCTTCCCGATACCGAAAACGGCCTTGAGCAATGGCTTGAACTGAACGCGCAATATAGCGCCGAATGGCCCAACATCACCACAAAGCACGAAACGCCCGCCGACGCAGATGAATATAAGGGCGTCGAAGGCAAGTTCGAAAAATTCTTCTCGCCCGATCCCGGTCAAGGCGATTGACGGTGCGCGCTGTCGGGGCGCGCGCATTTGCGATACTGCTATTCGGCATCGCGCTGCCGCTGCAGGCGGTCGGTGCCAAGCCGCCTTCGGTTCAGGATGAAGCCGCCGTCAGGGGCATCATCGCGAAAATCTATGCCGCTTACACGCAGCCTGCCCCCGATCTGCGGGAGGGCGACCGTCCGGTGCCCGACAATGAGGCCGGTGCCGCAGCCAGTGGCTATGAACCACCCTATACGCAATCGCTGGACAGCCTGATCGGGCGGTGGGACAGGTTGATGCAGGAAAGCGAAGAGCTTTACGGCATGAACGGCTTTGACTGGTACTGCCAATGTCAGGACAATGACGCGGCGACCGCAAAACTTCTGAAGCAGACCTATCGTCAGGCGGGAAAGGCGCGGATCGAGGCGCGCATTCTCTTTTCTCCCGGCAGGTCGCCAGAGGGCGATACCGGTTCTCCGCTCGTCGTGAAATTCCTGAAGGAAAATGGCGACTGGAAGATTGACGACCTCAAATTCGATGACGGCAGTCTGCTGCGCAGATCCTTGCTGCAGGACATAGCCGACGCCTCAAAGGCCGCGCACTAGCATTTTCTCCCATCCCGACCGCCACTTCAAATCAGCCCTGCACTGCGCATGCTTGAAAATCCGTCCTTGCCGATAATGACATGGTCGTGGACCGAAATGCCCAGCCGCTTTCCGGCTTCGATAATCTCGCGCGTCATCGAAATATCCTGCCGACTGGGGGCGCTGTCGCCGCTGGGGTGGTTATGGACCAGGATGATCGCCGCTGCTCCCAGGTCGATTGCGCGGCGGATGATTTCGCGGGTGTAGATTGGGGCCTGGTCGATCGAGCCTTCGCCCGCCACCTCGTCGCGGATCAGCATGTTTTTTGCGTTGAGATAGAGCACGCGCACCCGCTCGATCGTCAGATGCGCCATGTCGAGCCGCAAATAGTCGAGCAGCGCCTGCCAGCTTGAAAGGATCGGCTGCTCGCGCACAGGTTCGGACGCCATGCGCAGCGCCAGCGCCTGCACCAGCTTGATCGCGGCGGCCGCTTTTTCGCCGATGCCTTTCTGGTGCTGAAGGCTGTAGGCGTCGGCGGCAAATACCGATGAGAGGTTGCCATAATGTCCGATCAGTTGCTTGGCGATCGGCTTGGTGTCGATGCGCGGAATCGCCAGCATCAGCAAATATTCGAGCAGTTCATGTTCAAGTAAACCGTCGCCGCCCTTGTCCAGAAGCCGGTCGCGTAACCGCTCGCGATGGCCTTCGCCATAATGTTCGTCTTGACTGCGCGACGTTGCCATAGCGGTTTGTTGTTCCGCAATTTTGCCTTCGCTGCAAGGCATTTGGCAGAAATCCAAGTTGCATGGCGCGTGGCTTTGGCGCATTTGGTTCATAATGGAAGAAGAGCTTCCCGAAGCCGAGCCCGGACGACGCTGGACGAAGCGGCACATTTTTGGTGCCGTACTGGTGCTCCTGCTCCTGCTCCTCGCTTATGCCTGGTGGAAACGGGTCGATATCGCCGACGGCTATGTTCGCGACTATCTTAAGGACAATCGCGTTCGCGGCACATACGCAATCGATGACATCGGCTTTCGCACGCAGCGAATCCGCAATGTCGTGCTCGGCGATCCGGCAAATCCCGATCTGACGGCAAAGCTGGTCGAGATCGAGCTGTCGATCGGCTTTGGTGCGCCCAAATTGCGCGAAATCCGCGCCAGTGGCGTGCGGCTGAAAGGCCGTTTTGCCGACGGCAAGCTCTATCTGGGCGAACTGGACAAGCTGCGCGATATGGAGAGCAAGGAGCCGGTGACGCTGCCCGATATCAATGTGCAGCTGTCCGATGCCGTGCTGTCGCTCATCACCCCCTGGGGTGGTGTAGGGGTGGCCGCGCAAGGCAAGGGCAATTTGCGCAACCGCTTCGACGGCAGGGTCGTCGCGCGTGCGCCGCAACTGGCGGCGGCGGGCTGTAGCGTCAGCGGCTTGCGCTATGATGGCGCGGTTCGTATCCGCAACGTCCGCCCCGAACTGATCGGCCCGCTGGCCGCAGCATCGGCAAAATGCGACGCGCAAAAGCTGGCGCTCGACCGTCCTGAAATCGACGGCAAGGTACAGTTTACCGAAGGCTTTGATCACTGGATCGGCGATGTCGGGTTCAGCGCCGGGTCCGCGCAATCGGGCCAGCGCCGCGCCGATCGCGTCACCGGAAAGCTGGCGTTCAACGGCAATCAGGCGCGGACGGCCTATAATCTCGCGCTGGCGCAAGCGGCGCTTCGCATGCCGGAATTGACGATGCGCAATTTGACCGGCGCGGCAGAGGGAAGCCTGTCGGTTTCCGACGCCGGACTGGCGCTGACGGCGCGAGGCGATGCACGGATGGCGGGCACGGCTTTGGCCCAATCGATGCTGCCCTCGATGGAGCAACTGGTCCGTGGCACCCAGTCGACCCCGGTCGGCCCGGTGGTTGCCAGGCTGGACCCGGCGCTGCGCCGCGCGATCCGCAGCTTCGACGGAACGCTGAACTTCGATCTTGCAACATCGGCGGCGGCCAGCAAAGTTGCGCTGGACCAGCTGTTTGTCCGGTCGGACAGCGGCGTCATATTGCGGCAGCAGGCGCCGCTTGCCCTGACCAACGGCCGGTTGGCCGATCCGGTCTCGTTCACAATGACGGGCGGCGATCTGCCGACGGGCAGGGTGCTGCTACGCCAGCAGGGCAGCGGCTGGGCAGGGACGTTGAACCTGCAACCCTATTCTGCCCCCGGCGGCAACATCAGCATCCCGACGCTCGCCTTTGAAGGCGGCGGACGCAGGCCCTGGCGCTTCAATGGGCAGGCCATAATGACGGGCCCCCTGCTGGGCGGCACGGTGACGGGGTTGAGCCTGCCGATCGACGGACAGTTTTCAGCGAGCGGCTTTGCCATGAATGCGACCTGCACCAATGTCCGCTATGGCGGGTTGGTCACCGGATCGCTGCGCCTGCCTGCCGGTACATTGCGCGCCTGTCCGCAGCGCGGATCGGTGCTGCAGGTGGCCAATGGCGAGACGCGCTTTGCCCTGACCATTCCGACGCTTGCTGTGGCCGGAATGCTGGGCAGCTCGCCGTTGAAGGCAAGCGGGCAAGGCTTTACCTTCGATCTCGACAGCGGTTTCGGTGCCAATAATGTCGCCGTCGACCTTGGTGCCAGCGACAATATGAGCAAATTCACGGTCGCGCGACTGGATGGGGTGCTCGAAGGCCCCGGCGTTCGCGGAACCATCAGCGGCGGCGCCGGGCAGATCGGCAATGTGCCGCTGCTGATCAGCGAGGCTGCGGGCAACTGGAGTTGGCAGGGCGACGTGCTCGGGCTCGATTCCGCGCTGTTCGTATCCGATGCCGAACAGGTCGACCGTTTCAATCCGCTGAAGGTGCCGGACATGCAGGTCCGGCTGTCGAATAATGTCATCAGTGCGATTGGCAATTTGGTCGAACCCGAAACCGGGACAAAGGTTGCCGATGTGCAGATCATGCACAATCTTGGAAACAGCAACGGCAATGCGCTGCTCTCGGTAGACGGGTTGCAGTTCAACGACAGGCTGCAGCCCGAAATGCTGACACCGTTGACGCTGGGCGCAATCGCCAATGTCAACGGCCTGATCAGCGGTGACGGCCGGATCGAGTGGGACGGACAAGCTGTTCGCAGCTCCGGCCGTTTCACCGTGCGCGACACCGCGCTTGCCGCAGCCTTCGGCCCTGTAGAGGGGCTGGAGACCGAATTGCGGTTCTCTGACCTGCTGGGCATGGTCACCGAACCCGGGCAGATTGCGCGGGTACGCTCGCTCAATCCGGGCGTCCCGGCCTATGAAGGTGTTATCCGTTACCAGTTGCTGCCCGACCAGAAAGTGAAGATCGAAGAGGGCCGCTGGCCCTTTTATGGCGGCGAACTGATCCTCGAACCGACCGTGCTCGATTTCGATGTCGAAGCGGAGCGCAAGCTGACCTTCCGGCTGATCGGGTTGGATGCAGAGCAATTCCTCGCGGGCTATGATCTGCAGAACCTGCAGGTTTCGGGCGTGTTCGACGGTGTATTGCCTATGGTTTTCAACCAGGAAGGCGGTCGCATCGTTGGCGGTTCGCTGGTGTCACGGGGCAATGGAGGCGAACTGAGCTATCTGGGCGAGCTGACCTATGAGGATATGGGCGTTTTCGCCAATTTCGCCTTTCAGGCGCTGCGGTCGATCCGGTTCAAGGAAATGCGCATCGGCGTCGAAGGCAAGCTGGACGGCGAAATCATCACCGATGTTGCCTTTGACGGCCTGCAGCAGGGCAGCCTTGCCAAGCAGAATTTCATCACCAAGCAGCTCGCCAAGATCCCGATCAAGTTCAACGTCCGGATCGAGGCGGAGTTCCTGCAGCTCATCGGCTCTATTCGTGGCATTTACGATGCCGATTATGCGCTGCAGCAGGGCAAGAGCATTATCGAGGGCGGTAACGCACCCGTACCCGGCGAAAATCCGCCGCCCGGAGGAAAAGATGAACGAAAATGATAGCCAAATGAACGGTCTATTCAGCCTGCCGAAAGCGAGGGAGGGGTATATGCGACACAGATTGACGGCGGATGGCAATGGTGCGATCCGTCCGCACATGATGAAAGGAGCAATTTTCTTCCTCGGCCTTGCCGCCGCAACCCTGACGGGGTGCGTGCAGGTTTCGGCACCCGACAAGCCGATCGTGATCAACCTCAACATCGCTATCCGTCAGGAAGTGCTGTACAGGCTGGATCAGGCTTCGAAGGAAGTGATAGAAGAAAATTCGGAGATATTCTGATGGCTTTGAGTGAAAAGACGAAAGACCGCATCGAAATGGCCGCTGCCGCGCTGCTGATCGGCGCGGCTGTTGCAGGCAGTGGCGCACTGGCACAGCGCGACCCGGCCTATCAACAGGCGCGCGCCGAAGGGCTGATCGGTGAAAAGACCGATGGCTATCTCGGTTTTGTCACTTCGCCCTCACCGGCCGTGAAGGCGTTGGTCGACGACCTGAACATCAAGCGCAAGGCGAAATATACCGAAGAAGCGCTCGCCAATGGTGCCACGGTTGAGGAAATGGCTTTCCGCACGGGTTGCCGCCTGATCAAGGAGCGCACCGCGCCCGGTGAAATGTACCAGGCACCGGATCGCAGCTGGAAAACCCGCGACGCCAGCCCGCCGCTGGTGGATGTGCGCTGCCCGTAAGGCATTGCCATCGTCATCCTGAAACGTGTTCAGCATGACGAAAAGTGATTGAAGGGTCCGGAAAAGCAATTTTCCGGGCCCTTTGCTTTGGCGCGGGCGACGTGAATCCCGCCTGTTCGTGCGGCCGCATTGGTTGTCGGGGCGATTTCGCAATGGACATTATTGTAATGCACTTGACAATATTGCGGCCTTCTATATCGAGAGGGCATGAAATTGGTTGCTGCACATGCCGAATTGCCGGTTCTGACGCCGCTTGATGCGCTGACTTTCCGGCTAGAGGATCTGCCGCGTCAGTTGCGCAAGATCATCGATGATGCACTGGACGGGAACGGGCTCAGCCGCAACCAGTGGCGTCTGCTCGCTTATGTGCTGCGCCAGGAAGGGATGACGCAGACCGAGCTTGCGCGCTGTCTGGAAGTGGAGCGTGCCAGCGCCGGACTGGCGATTGACGGGCTGGAAAGAAAAGGTCTTGTCGTCCGCAGCCAGCACCCCGACGACCGCCGTGTGTGGCGCATCATGCCCACCGAAACCGCCAAGGCGATGCTCCACGGGCTGCGCTCGACAGTCGACGAAATTTACGCTCAGTTGTTCGATGGCTTCAGCGAGTCCGAACTCGCGCTGCTTGGCAGTTATTTCGAGCGCATGGCGCACAATATCAAAGCCTGAGGAACCGGCATGTCCACGACCCTTATCGACAACCCCGTTGCGCTCGACCCCAGCGAGCCGCACCGCTTCGCCGATGGCAGCGCGCATGCGATGTTCGCACAGCTCCGCAGCGAGGCGCCGGTGCACTATTGCGCGAACAGCGCATTCGGGCCGTTCTGGTCGATCTGTCTGCATGAGGACATTGTCGAGATCGAATCGCTGCCGAAGCTCTACTCGTCCGATGTGAAGCATGGCGGCATATCCATTATCGACGTCAATGCAGGCGCGGCCGCCTATTTCGAATCCTTCATCATGATGGACCCGCCCGACCACAGCAGGAAGCGCCGGACGATCGCACCCGCCTTCACGCCATCGGAAATGGGAAGGCTGAGCCAGGCGATCCGCGAACGGACGGCGGCCTGCCTCGATAGCCTGCCGCGCGGCGAGCACTTTGACTGGGTGCAATCAGTTTCGATCAACCTGACCATCGACATGCTGGCCATCCTGTTCGATTTTCCGTGGGATGAACGGCACAAGCTGCGCATCTGGTCGGATGCGATCACGTCGCTCGAAATGATGCGCAACCGGCCGCAGGAACGCACGGCGTTGCTGTTCGACATGGCATCGCGGTTCAGCGAATTGTGGCAACAGCGGACAAATTCGCCGCCGGCGCCGGATCTGCTGTCGATGATGCTGCATTCGTCCGACTTCGGCGAGATGGATGCAGTTGAATTCATGGGAAATATGGCGACGCTGATCGTCGGCGGCAACGATACCACGCGCAATTCGATGTCGGGCATGGTCGAAGCCTTCAGCCGCTGGCCCGACCAGTGGGACCGGCTCTGCACGCAGCCTGACCTTGTTCCCAATGCCGTCAGCGAAATCATCCGCTGGCAATGCCCGGCCTTGCACATGCGCCGCACCGTCCTGGAAGATGTCGATTTTCGTGGCCATTATTTCCGCGCGGGCGACAAGGTGGTGCTGTGGTATATCTCCGCCAACCGGCAGGAGACGCTGTTTCCGGACGGCGACCGCTTCATTGTCGACAGGCCCAATGCCCGCCGCCATTTGTCGTTCGGCCATGGCATCCACCGCTGCGTCGGCGCGCGGCTGGCGGAACTGCAACTGCAAATCCTGCTGGAGGAAATGATCCGGCGCGACATGCGCGTGACCCTGGCGGGGCAGGTCGAGCGCGAGCCGCATCCGTTTCTGGCGATCATCAACGCGGCACCCGTCATCATTTCCTGATCCGCGATGCGGCAACGCAGCATAAATTATAGCTGCCCCGTTGACTTGCGGCACCCCCCCGCCTAAAGCGCGCCTGCCTTGGCGGGGTTGCCCGGAGTCTTGGCGGTTCTCCCCAGTTGATACTGAGTATCGAAACAGGAGGAATTGCATGGCTTCAGAAGATCCCGCGCAGGATGGCAACGGCACAAAAGACCCTCGGCTCGATTCGTTAGACATGCAGCTGAAAATGGTCCGGAAGGCCGAGGCAGAACGTACGGGGCAGGA
>JADLBY010000229.1 GCA_020847445.1 Sphingomonadaceae bacterium
GGAGCGCCAGCCGCGCGGCATTGGCCGCCTTGACCGCGCCGATGGCATTGCGTTCGATGCACGGCACCTGCACCAGCCCGGCAACGGGATCGCAGGTCAGCCCCAGATTATGCTCCATGCCGATTTCGGCGGCGATGCTCACCTGCTCGGGCGTACCGCCCCAGATTGCGGCAAGCCCGGCGGCGGCCATCGAACAGGCAACGCCAACCTCGCCCTGACATCCCATTTCGGCGCCCGAAATCGAGGCGCGCTGCTTGTAGAGCAGGCCGATCCCGCCCGCAGTCAGCAGGAAGGTGCGCATGTCTTTCGCCGACCTTTCGGCATCGACGCAATAATAGCGGATGATCGCAGGGACAATGCCGGCCGCGCCATTGGTGGGGGCGGTGACGACACGGCCACCTGCGGCATTTTCCTCATTCACCGCCATCGCATAGGCATTCAGGCGGTCGAAAAGGCTTTCGCGCTCATTCGCCAGCGGAGCGGCCTGCAGCTTGTGCCACAGATTGGCGGCCCGTCGCTGCACCTGAAGCCTGCCGGGCAGAATGCCTTCGGTGGTCAGGCCGCGGTCGATACAATCGAGCATGATCCCGGCGATCGCGTCGAGCCGCGCTTCGGTTTCTTCGCGCGGTCGCATCGCATCTTCATTCGCCAGCATCAACGCGTGAATGCTGAGGCCGTGTGCGCCGCACAGGTGCAGCAATTCCGCGCCGCTGCCGAACGGATAGGGCACGTCATTGCGGACGCCGATCCGGTCGTCGTCGACGGGTGCCGACAATTGCCGTTCGGAGGCGATGAAGCCGCCGCCGGTCGAATAATAAGTCTTGTCGGACAATAGCCGATCATGGCCATCAAAGGCGGTGAGACGCATGCCATTGGGATGCAGCGCCGGGATATTTTCAAAGTCCAGGATCAGGTCGCGTGCCGGATCGAATGCGATTTCCTGCCCACCGGGCAGCGTCAGCCTGTGCGAGACGTGCAGCGTTGCCAATGCCCTTTCGGCTGCATCCAGGTCGATGGTTTCAGGCAGAAACCCCAGCAGGCCGAGCAGAGTCGCGCGCGGCGTGCCATGGCCTTCGCCGGTGAGGGCAAGCGACCCCTGCAGTTCGACCTGCAGTCTTTCTGTTTGCGCCGCATGGCCGTGGCGGACGAGGTGCGACAGAAAGCGCGCGGCGATCCGCATCGGCCCGACCGTGTGCGAACTGGAGGGGCCGATGCCGACGCGAAACAGATCGAGCACCGATAACATGGCACCCTGATAGCGACATTATATTTCAGGTGCGAGGAATTTTAATTCCACCTGGGTTTGAGCCACGCGCCCTTGTCGCGCAGGATGACATGGGCGGCATTGTGCCCCGGTGCCCCGGTGACGCCGCCGCCCGGGTGCGAACCCGCACCGCACATATACAGCCCCTCCAGCGGCCCGCGATAGGCACCGTGCCCCAGCACCGGCCTTGCCGACCATAGCTGATCGAGGCTCATATTGCCGTGCATGATGTCGCCGCCGACAAGGCCGAACTTGCGCTCGAGCCCCTTGGGGCTGAGTATCTGCCGGCCAAGAACCGACGCGCGGAAACCGGGGGCAAAGGCCTCGACCGTATCGATAATCGTATCGGCCGCCTTGCCTTCCTCGGCATCCCAGTCGCGACCATCCGGCAGTTCGGGTGCGAATTGCTGACAGAAAAGCGACGCGACATGCTGGCCTGCCGGGGCCAGGCTGTCGTCGATGGTCGATGGGATCAGCATCTCGACAATCGGGCGCTTCGACCAGCCATAACGCTTCGCATCGAGGAAGGCCTCGTCCATATAGTCGAGCGTCGGCGCGATGATGATGCCCGACTGGTGATGTTCGCCGGGCTCGGGAAGGCAGGTGAATCTGGGCAGTTCGGACAGCGCGACATTCATGCGGAATGTGCCGCTACCAGCCTTGAAGCCCTTGATGCGGCGCTTGAATTCCGGCTTGAGGTCGCCGTCGTCGAACATGCGTTCATAGAGCAGCTTCGGCCCGACATTTGAAATGACGCGGTCCGCAATCACTTCCTCGCCGTTTTCAAGCCGCACGCCTGCGACCTTGCCGCCATCGACGAGCACCCGCGATACGGGGCTTTCGAGGCTGATCTCGACGCCGTGTTCGCGGCACACTTTGGCCATGATCTGCGTGATGTTGCCCATCCCGCCCACGCTATGGCCCCACGCGCCCTTCTTGCCGTTCACTTCGCCAAAGACGTGATGGAGCAGGACATAGGCGCTACCCGGCGTATCGGGCGAAGCATAGTTGCCGACCACCGCATCAAAGCCGAACGCGGCCTTTACCGCCTCGCTTTCGAACCAGCTGTCGAGCAGCGTGCGCGCCGACTTGGTAAACAGGTCGAGCACGTCACGCTGCCGCTCGATCGATAGTCCCGCCAATTTGCGACCCTGAAGGGCTCCATCAATCAAGGTTCTGAATCCATCGCCAATATTGGGCGGTGATTTCATCGCCAGGTCGCGCAACACGTCGGCCACGACTTCCAGGCTGTCATAATATTCGGGCAGCACGGCGGCGTCATGCTTTGAAAAGCGTGCAAATTCTGCCTGTGTGCGTTCGAGTCCGCCGCCCAGCTTCAGATAGCCGCCATCCTCCTGTGGCAGGAAGTTGCTGATCGGCCGCTCGATGACGCGATAGCCATGATCGGCGAGCCGCATATCCGCGATTACCTTGGGCTGCAGCAGGCTGACGGTGTAGCTTGCAACCGAATTGCGGAAGCCGGGATGGAATTCCTCGGTCACCGCTGCGCCGCCGACGACATCGCGCCGCTCGACGATACGCACCGACATGCCCGCGCGGGCGAGATAGAAGGCACAGACGAGGCCATTATGGCCGCCGCCGATGATTACGGCATCATATTTCCGGGTCATTTATGGCTCCAGCCCGGCGCGGGGCGTTGTTCGAGGGCGGCTTCGGGAATCAGCGCCCGAATGCGCGCGCAAAAGCTTTTGAGGCACACTTCCTTGTCAGACAGCGGCCCCATCGAAAAGCTGCGGCTTGCCATGCCTTCCTGCACCCGGCTGATCAGCGCCGTGTCTTCGGCATTGACCTGACGATTGATGCGCCAGTTGAGATAGCGCGCCGCCTTCATTTCCCTGCGGTCATCGTCCAGCACATAGCTGATCTCGCGGATCAGGCAGCTGGTCGGGCCGGTGGGCAGCCACTGCATGAAATCGACCTGATCGGGGTAGATGTCGAAAGCGACCGAGGGCCAGAGCTTGAAATAGAGCCAGCGTTTCTGGTTCGCTTCCGGTAGGTGCGGAACCGGTGGCAGCAGATTCTGATAGGCACGTTCGGACCAGTTGTTCGATGGCCGGTCGACCAGATCGCCCCACATGCGGTCGACCTGGGGCTCAGCCTCTATGCCATAGCTTTTGCCGAACAGCCGGGTCAGGCCCGGATGGGCGACGGGGATGTGCAGGCCGTCCGAATAATTGTCGCCGACATTCTTCCAGTTGACGGCGCGCGGGCGCATGGTGACGCGGCCCAGTGCCTTCAATTCCTCGAAACGATAGGGGGCGACCTGTTGCTCATAGGGGGCCATCATTTCGGTAACGGTGGGCCCGCCGCTTTCGAGGCGGACGAAGATGAAGCCGCGCCAGATTTCCAACTCCACCGGAAACAGCCCGGCCTTGCCCTTGTCGAGCGTGGGATAGGAGGCGCTGTCGGGAACGCCGGTCAGGCGACCGTCGAGATCATAGGTCCATGCGTGATAGGGGCAGACCAGTTTCTTCGCGCAGCCGCTTGAACCATCCACCAGCCGGCTTCCACGGTGGCGGCAGACATTGGTAAATGCCCGCAGTTGCCGGTCGGCGCCGCGCACGACGATGACGCTTTCGCCGATATAGTCGAGGCTGTGCCAGTCGCCGCTATTGGCGACGTCCGAGACATGGCAGACGACCTGCCAGCCGGGGCGGAAAATGCGGTCGATTTCGAGCGCCGCGAATTCGGGATCGTGATAGGTCCATGCCGGAAGACTCCAGCCATCCAGAGCGTCCTGTTCCATATCGAGCTTGTGGATACTTGCCATGATGGTGTGCTTGTTATACGAGTGTATAACAATATGCAAGCTGCGCGTTCCTCCTTTACCCGCGAAAGCGCCGATGCCCGTCGCGACGCGCTGATCGCCGCCTGCGCCGTGTCGCTCGCCCGGAACGGCGTGCAGGGGACTTCGGTGCGCGTGATCTGCACCGAAGCAGGCGTATCACCGGGGCTATTGCGCCATTATTATGACGGCATCGACGCGCTGATCGCCGCAACCTATCGCTGGACGGGGGATCGGGTGCAAAAGGCGCTTGCCGATGCGGTAGCCGCCGCCCCGCAAACCCCGCGCGAACGGTTGCTCGCCTATCTGACCGCCAGCTTCGTGCCGCCCATTGCCGATCCGGAACTGCTCGCCACCTGGCTGGCCTTCTGGGCGCTCACCAAGACCGACGCGCAGATCGCGCAACTGCACGGCGAAATCTACCGTGACTATCGCGCCGATCTGGAGGCGTTGCTCGCCGCCTGTGACCCGCGCGATCACCGGCTTACCGCGGTTGCGCTGACGGCACTGGTCGACGGCCTGTGGCTCGAACTCATTCTGGGTGATGCCCCGTTCACCCGTGACGAAGCCGGGGTGCTGGTTGAAAAATGGCTCGACGCGCTGCTGCTTCAGGAAGGGTAATATTCGCCCTCGAACATCACGCCCTGCACCTTCGCCTCGCGCAGCCGCTTGCGACCATATGCATAGGGATCGCCGCTTAACACGGTGAAGTCGGCCTTCTTGCCTGCGCTTATCGAACCGATCATCGAATCCATTCCGATCACCCGGGCGGCATCGATGGTGATGGCGCGTAACGCCTTGTCGACGCTGATCCGCTCGTCGGGTGCTTTCGACTTGCCGCCGATGGTGACACGATTGGCGGCAATCCAGGCGAGGTAGAGCGGGTCGATCGGTGCCATGTTGAAATCGCTGTGCAGCCCCAGGGGCACGCCAAGCCGTTCGAGCGACCCGAGCCGGTTCATATGCGCCGCGCGCTCCGGCCCCAATCCATGCTTGCCGTAAACATCACCCAGCACGCGAATATAATTGGGTTGTGCCGAAACCATCAGGCCCATTTTGGCAATGCGGGCATTTTGCGCTTCGGTCGAATAGCCCAGATGTTCGAGCGTGATTGTCTGCCCGTGCCGATGCCCGAGCGGGTTCAGCCCGTCGAGCACGGCATCGAGCCCCATGTCGCCATTGACGTGGATATGGAGCGAGAATCCCGCCTCCCAAAAGCGTTTGAACTGCGCCGCGACAATGTCGGGCGGCGTGATCCACTTGCCCTGATGGCCGTCGGTATAGCCCGGCGGATTCATCATCATATTCTGTGCGAAAAATGCGCCGTCGGCGAGCATCTTGACCCGCCGGTCGACACGGATGTGTCGTGAAGCCCATTTGTCCCGGGTGGCGGTGAACCACCGGTCGAGATCGGTATCGGCGGCAAGCTGCGATGCCATCGGCATCAGCATCACCCGTGAGGGATTGGCGTCGCGCTCGAACGCTGCCTTGATCAGGCCCGCTTCTGCATCGAAACTGGCGAAGACGCCGGTTGCCATGTCGGACACGGTCGTCACGCCGCTCGCCAGCATCATCCGCTGCATCTCGGTCATGCCGCGCTGGATCAGTTCGGGGGTGACCAGATATGGGCGCATCTTGCCAATCGCGGCCAGCAGCGCGGTTTCGGAAAAAATGCCCTTGTCATAATCGGCATGCGCCGGGTCGGCATGTCCGGCCCTGACCAGCGCATCAAACGCCGCGCGATCCGTCAGCCCCCACAATTTCATCGCCGCATCGTTGATGATCACTTCGTGAAAGCTGCGCTGCCAGATTATCACCGCGCGGTCAGGGGCGATCTGCGTCAGCATCTTGCGGTCGATCGGCCCGTGGAACAATTCGTGGTGGCCCCAGCAGATAAAGGGATCCGCCTTTGACCGGGCCAGTTCCTCCTTCAACCGCTTGCGATAGGCTGCGGGTGTTTGCGCCCCCTTGTAGCTGTGCGACGGCAGCGCCCAATCCTCCGGCGCGACAAAGGGCAGGTTGAGCATCACGGCCGACTGCATCGGATGGACGTGCGGGTCGATGAAGCCCGGCATCAGCACCGCGTTTTCGAAGCGCGGGTCGACGCTGAATTTGCGTTTGCCGATCAGCGGTTCGAGCGCCGCCAGACTGTCTGCGACGCCCAATATCGTGCCATCCGCAACCGCAACATGGCTGGCAGTCGGAGTCCCGGCGTCCATGGTGATGATGCGCCTGGCGCGACAAATCGTGGCCTTGCTGCTGCCGGGCGCTGCCGCGGCAAGAATTGGCGCTGCCCCCAGCATCGCCAGCATGTGTCTCCTCTGGATGTGCATCGCTTCCTCCTGCACGCCAACATAGCCAAGCCCTCGCAAAAGCAAAGGCCTGACGGAGCCTTTTCATGCTGTCTGCATTCAGGGCTGAAGGCTTGCCGATGTTTCGGGCAATCGCTGCTGGCATAGTTTCAATTGCAACTGTATCGGTTGGGCATGACAGACATGACCCCGCCCATGACCTACGCCCGCTACCTGGCATTGGACGACCTGCTCGCCTGCCAGCATCCGCAATCCGAACTTGATGACGAAATGCTGTTCATCATCATCCACCAGACCAAGGAATTGTGGCTGAAACAGATCATCCGCGAGATGCATCTGGCAAAGGCGCAGGTGCAGGCCGATGCGCTGGTGCCGGCCTATAAGGCCTTGGCACGAGTCAGCCGTATTCAGGCTGTTATGACGCTTAGCTGGGATATATTATCAACTATGACCCCGTCCGACTATTCGCGTTTCCGCCATGTGCTGGGGCCGAGTTCGGGTTTCCAGTCCGACCAGTTTCGCACGGTCGAATATCTCCTCGGCCTCAAGGATGGCAGTTTTCTGAAATATCAGGATGATCGCCCGCAGGCGCAGGCGGCGATGCGTGCGGCGCTGGAAACGCCCAGCATCTGGGACGATGCGATCGCCGCCGCTGCCCGCGCCGGTTTGCCGATCCCCGCCGAAGTGCTGAACCGCGATGTCAGCCAGCCTTATGTCGCAAACCCTGCGGTCGAGGCCGCCTTTCTGACGGTCTATCGGCAGCCCGACCGTTATTGGGAACTGTATCAGCTCGCCGAGAAGCTGGTCGATCTCGACGACGCGATGGCAAGCTGGCGGCACAAGCATGTGGTGACGGTGGAGCGCGTCATCGGCGGCAAACGCGGGACCGGCGGAACCGCCGGAGTCAGTTATTTGCAGGCAACGCTGGCCAAGCGGGCCTTTCCCGAATTGTGGTCGTTGAGGACGGAGTTGTGAAGGAAGACAGACCTCATCAATTTTCAACCCTGTCATTCCCGCGAAAGCGGGAATCCGTGGCCGAATCCGGACGAGGAATCTGCGCCCGCTGGCTAGACCGGCAGTGCAGACCATGGATTCCCGCTTTCGCGGGAATGACAATGGATGGGATAGCCGTGCGACGGTTGCTGCTCGCATGACCCACAAGCACCTGTTCTCCCGCGCGCTATCCGCCAATCCGGGTCGGCTGCACTTCACGGCGCACAGCCACCATCTCTGGCCCGACGCCAGCTTTGACGGGCAGGTCGCGGCGTGGGAGGATGCGGCGCGGCTGGCGGACCAGAAATGGGATCGCGTCATGGGGCCGGTGTGGAAGGAGGCGCAGGGGCATATCGCGGGCGAACTGAAACTGCCCGATCCTTCGACCATCGCCTTTTCGTCCAATACGCATGACTTCCTTGTCCGCATCTTTTCCGCAATCCCGAAACGCCCGGTGCGCGTGCTTGCAACCGATGGCGAGTTTCACAGCTTCCGCCGCCAGATGGCGCGCTGGGTGGAGGCAGGTGAGGCAGAGCTGGTCAGTGCGCCCGCAAGCGGCCTGCTTGCCACTGCGGAGGCGGGCGATTTCGACCTGATCTTTGCCAGCCATGTGCTGTTCAATTCGGGCGCGATCATCGATGACCTCGAACGGCTGGCGGCGCTCGCCCGCCCCGAGGGGCCGTGGGTGGTGATCGATGGCTATCATGGCTTCATGGCGATCGAAACCGATTTGTCCGCGATTGCCGATCGCATCTTCTATGTCGCGGGCGGGTATAAATATGCGATGGCGGGGGAGGGCGTCTGCTTCCTCCACGCGCCCCCGGGCTTTGCGCCCCGGCCGGTGGTGACCGGCTGGTATGCCGCGTTCGAGGATTTGGCCCTGCCGCCGGGCGCAACCGGCTATGCGCAGGATGGCGCGCGCTTTCTGGGCAGCACTTTCGATCCGTCCGGGCTTTACCGTTTCAACGCGGTGCGCCGGATGCTCGATGCCGAAGGGCTGACGACGAGCAAGATTTCAGCGCACGTTGCGTCGCTGCAGCACCGCTTGGTCGCGGCGGATGCTCTGCCCGGTTTCGCGTTGCGCAATCCGCTGGTCGCTGGCGCGCATGCCCGCTTCCTTGCCTATCGCGGCGAAAGGGCGTCGATGCTGCATGATGCATTGGCGGCGAAAAATGTCATCACCGATGTGCGCGGTGATGTGCTGCGGATAGGCTTTGGATTGTATCAGGATATGCAGGATGTCGACCGGCTGATCTACATCCTGCGGAACAGTTGATTATCTTTTCGTCCGCGCGTCCTCGACCATGTCTTCGGCCAGTTCGAGCCCTGCCTTGCCACCCGCCGTGGTATGCGCCGGGGCTTTGGGATGTTCGACAAATTCGGGTTCCTCGACCTCCAGCATACCTTCCCATTTGGTGATTACCGAGGTGGCGACGGCATTGCCGACCACATTGGTGGCCGTGCGGCCCATGTCGAGGAACTGGTCGATCGCGAGGATGATCGCGACCCCTTCGACCGGCAGCCCGAACATGGCCAGCGTGCCCGTGATGACCACCAGCGAAGCGCGCGGGACGGCGGCGATGCCCTTCGACGAAATCATCAATGTCAGCAGGATCAGTATCTGCGTGCCGATCGGCAGGTCGATGCCATAGGCCTGCGCGATGAAGATCGTCGCAAAGCTCATATACATCATCGAGCCGTCGAGGTTGAAGCTGTAGCCAAGCGGCAGCATGAAGCCCGAAATGCGCCGCGGCACGCCGAACCGGTCGAGCTGTTCGAACATCTTGGGCAGTGCGGCCTCGGATGAGGCGGTCGAAAAAGCGATCATCAGCGGCTGGCGGATATAGCGGATCAGCGTCCAGATGCGCTGGCGCAGGAACACCCACCCCAAGGCAAGCAATATCGCCCACAACAGGATGAGCGCAATGTAGAATTCGGCCAGCAGTTCGACATAGGTTCTGAGGATGCCCAGTCCGTTGACGGCGACGACATTGGCCAGAGCCCCGAACACCGCGACGGGGGCAAAGCGCATGACATAACCCGTGATCTGCAGCATCATTTCGGCAAGCGCATCCGCGCCGCGCACCAGTGGCGCACCCTTTTCGCCGATCGCAGCGAGCGCCACGCCCGCGAAGAGCGAGAAGACAAGTATCTGCAGGATATTGTTGGTCGCCATCGCCTCGAAAACATTTTTGGGGAAAATCGAGAGGATGAACTCGGTTGCCTTCAATTCTTTGACCTCACCCAGCGCAGCCGCAGAAGCTGCATCGGGAATAGGTGCGCCGACACCGGGCTGAAGCAGGTTTACCATCAGCAAACCGAGGCCGATCGAAATGAAACTGGCGGTGACGAACCAGGCAATCGCGCGAAAGCCGATCCGCCCCAATGCCGAGCTGTCGCCCATATGGGCGATACCAACGACGATGGTCGAAAGGATCAGCGGGGCGACGAGCAGCTTGATCAGGTTGAGGAAAATGTCCGACAGCAGCTTGAACCAGGGCGAAACCGATTCCTTGATGACAGCCGGATCGACCGTGTAGAACAAGGTCGCGCCGACGATCAGACCCAGCACCATCCCGAGCAGAATGTACAATGTCAGCCGCCGGTCCATCTGCGCTTCCCCCTAAATCCCTGTCTGTGAATTGGCCGTGGTAAACGAGCGGCAACCGCACGGCAAGCGCATCCGTTTCCGCAGCGTAAAAATCGTTTCAAGCGCAACTATCCGGTTGTTTGGCCGTGCTAACAGGGGCATAGGCAGAGGATATGACGAGGGCTTGAACCCCGAAAAATGCGGAGCGAGTGAACATGGCGAGTGCCGACCCCAAATTGGCGAAACCCCTTCTGTCAGCAATATTGGCGAGTGCGCTGCCCGGCGAAGTCGACGGACTGGACAAGGATGCAAGGGCGCAGGCTGCGGACTTCCTGCTCGACACCGCTGCCCGCCGGAGCAGCGGGAAACCCAATATCGCGGTCGATACATTCTCCGATGCGGGCGGGCGGCTGGCCATGCGGATCGCCATCATCAACGATGACATGCCGTTTCTGGTGGATTCGGTAGCGGCCGGACTGGCCACCGCGAATGTTGCGATCGAACGCCTGATCCATCCGGTGGTAGATGTCGAGCGCGACGCGGACGGCGCGCTCACCCGCCTCAGTGAAAAGCGCGGGTCGGCGGGCAAGCGCGAGAGCTTCATCTATGTCGAAACGTCGCGCATCGATGCAAAGGAGCGCCGCGCGCTGGCCGATAGCCTGGCGGTCGTGCTGGAGGATGTGCGCTGCGCCGTCGCCGACTGGCGCAAGATGCAGGGTGCGATGTCCGACGATGCCGACAGCCTGCCCGAAGGCGAAGGTGCCGCATTGATGCGCTGGTTCATGGACGGGGCGCTGACCGTGCTCGCGCATGAGCGTATCATCGGCGATGGCGAGCGCGAAACAAGGCTGGGGCTGGCCCGATCGAGCGATACGGCGCTGCTTTCCGAAGAAAGCATTACCCGGGCGCGCAGCTTTTTTGCCGAAGGCGGACAGGCGCCGCTGATCCTCAAATCGAGCCGGGTTTCGACCGTGCATCGTGCGGTACAACTCGACATTTTGGTTGTTCCTGTGCGCGATGGTGACAGGATCAAGGGACTGGCGGTCACCGGTGGCCTGTGGACTAGCAACGCCCTTGCAACCCCGCCCGAGCGTATCCCGCTGCTGCGCACCCAATTGTCGGATTTGCTCACCCGTTATGGCTTCGACCCTTCGGGCCATGCCGGCAAGGCGATGTCGCACGCGCTGACGTCGCTGCCGCATGACCTGCTGGTGTCGTTCAGCCGTGCCGATCTGGAACGCGTGACCTTGACCGCGATGTCGCTGACGGACCGTCCGCGGCCCAAATTGCTTGCCGTGCGTTCGGCGCTGGGGCGGCATGTGTTTGTGTTTGTCTGGCTGCCGCGCGACGAGATTTCGACCGGATTGCGCCGGGCGATCGAAACGATGCTGACCGAGACAAAGGGCGCAAGCGTGCTTGGCTGGTCGATCGGGCTTGAGGATGGCGGCATCGGCCTGCTGCGCTATCTGCTCGACCTTGAGGACCGCAATGTCGAGATCGACGAGGCGGCACTCGACCGCCGCCTGCAATTGATGGTGCGCGGCTGGGAACCTGCCGTTGAGGTCGAGCTGGCGCGCGCAACCGACGAAAAGCGCGCCGCTGCATTGATGGAACGCTATGCCGCTGCCTTTCCGCAATCGCATCGCATGGCCTATCCGGTCGCCGAAGCGGCGCAGGATATGATCGGCCTGCTGGCCATGGAACGCGACCATAGCCGTATCTCGCGTCTGATTGCCGACGCCGATGACGATGACAGCACGCTCAGCCTGAAAGTCTATAATGCAGGCGGCGCGATGCCCTTGTCCGATATTGTGCCGGTGCTCGAAAATTTCGGTTTCAACGTGATCGAGCAGGTGCCAACGGCGCTGGGCGAGATTGCCCATATTCATGATTTCCACCTTGGCCTGCGCGGCGGGGTGCCGACGGCTCCATTGTTTGCACGCAAGGATGTGGTCGAAACCGCACTGACGCAGGTGATCGATGGCAAGGCGGAAAATGATGCGTTCAACCAGCTTATTACCATAGCGGGGCTTGATCCGCAGTCGGTTGTCTGGCTGCGCGCCTGGCACCGCTATCTGCGTCAGACCGGTCTGAATTATGGCGTGCCGACCGTGGTCGCTGCTTTGGGCAACAATGCGGGAATTGCACGGGCGATCGTATCGCTGTTCACCGCGCTCCACGATCCGGCCTTTGCGGGCGACCGGGCGGCCGCAGCCGTCAAATTCGACGACGAAATCAAGGTTGGCCTCGCCGGGGTTGCTGCTGCCGATGAAGACCGCATCCTGCGCCTGATGCACGCGGTGGTAAAGGCGACGCTGCGAACCAATGCCTTCGCGCCTGCCGCGAAAGAGGCGCTGGCGTTCAAGCTCGACAGCGCCAAGGTGCCGGGCCTGCCCGCGCCGCTGCCCTGGCGCGAGATTTTTGTCTATTCGCCCCGTGTCGAAGGCATCCACCTGCGTGCCGGTCCGGTGGCGCGCGGCGGGCTGCGCTGGTCCGACCGGCGCGACGACTTCCGCACCGAAATCCTAGGCCTGATGAAGGCGCAGCGCGTGAAAAATGCGGTGATCGTGCCGACCGGGGCAAAGGGCGGTTTTTACCCCAAACGTCTGCCCGATCCGCGCGTTGACCGTGACGCCTGGCTGGCGGAGGGCACCGAAAGCTATCGCATCTTCATCCGCACCCTGTTGTCGATTACCGACAATCTTGTCGAGAACAAGGTCGTCCACCCCGACAGCGTGGTGATCCGCGATGGCGACGATCCCTATTTCGTGGTTGCCGCCGACAA
>JADLBY010000230.1 GCA_020847445.1 Sphingomonadaceae bacterium
AAGACTTGGCTTGGCAGCTTGCTGCCTAGCAAGTCTTGGAGAGGGGGTGGCCGCCACAAGCCCTCTCCAATTGCGACTAGGCAACAAGTTGCCAAGTCTCCATATCCTCTCCCGTAAAGGGAGAGGACTATGACCCACACCCTTTTCATCGACGGCGCCGTTGGCACCACCGGCCTTGAAATCGCCGACCGGCTTTCGGGCCGCAGCGAATTCGCGCAGATCATCCTGCCCGAGGACATGCGCAAGGATGCCGTCGCCCGCCGCGAGGCATTGAACGATGCCGATTTCGTCATCCTCTGCCTGCCCGACGATGCGGCGAAGGAAGCGGTGGCGATGATTGCCAATGATCGGACGCGTGTGATCGACGCCTCGACCGCGCACCGCGTCGACCCCCATTGGGCCTATGGCTTTCCGGAGTATAAAAAGGGCCAGCATGAAGCGATCGCGGCAGCGCGTTTCGTATCCAATCCGGGCTGCTATCCCACCGGCTTTCTCGGCCTTGTTGCGCCTTTGGTGGCGGCGAAGCTGATCCCGTCGGACTGGCCCTATACCGTCAACGCGGTGTCGGGCTATTCGGGGGGCGGAAAGGCGCTGATCGAACGCTTTGAAGGGGAGGGGGCCGATATCGGCTTTCGCACTTACGGCCTCGACCTCAGCCACAAACATGTGCCGGAGATGCAGCTGCATGCCGGTCTGTCGCTCGCGCCGATCTTCGCGCCCGCAGTGGTCAAGGCCTTTCGCGGCATGATGGTGGAAGTGCCGCTCCCCATCTCGGTCATGCCCGGAAGCGATAGCCCGGAGGAAATGCGCGCCTGCCTGATGGAGCATTATGCGGGCTCGGCGGTGGTCAAGGTGCATGCCGATATGGCGCCGTCCGAACTGCTGATCCTCAACACGCAGGAACCGAGCGACCGGCTCGACCTCTATGTGATGGGCAGCCCAGCGGGCGATCAGGTGCGGCTGATGGCGATGCTCGACAATCTCGGCAAGGGCGCCAGCGGTGCTGCGGTGCAGAATTTGAACATCATGGCCGGGCTGGATGAATTGCGCGGGTTGCGGTTGTGATATCTTGTTAATTAACCATCTGCTCGTAAGATCGTTGGAATGAATGATGCAGCCACGCCAATAATCGTACCAGAAGAGCCAGAAGCGGATACTCTAAGAGTACCTGTTCTGAAGGTCTTTGATGGTGACGGGTTCTTGACGAAGCTCAGAAATCACCGACGCAACGTGGAATTTGAAGTCGGCGTCCGATTTGGCTTTGTCGACGCGCCTGAGATCGGCCAGCAAGGCGGGATTGAAGCGAGAGATTTTCTCAACTCGCTCATTGGTGGATGCCATGTCGATCTCTCGATCCTCTACAAATCAGACACTGGACAAATTGTCGACCGGCACAATCGTATTGTTTGTGTTCCTTATTTGACAGCGGCTAAACCTCTGGAAAATAATGCGCCATCAAGCGGACTTCGGTCGCTGATCGAGGCGTTCTGGGAACGATCCTACATGACAAGAAATATAGAGCTAGAGATGGTGGTGAATGGCTGGGCGTGGGTGCTGGAGCGTTACGGGCCGGACGAGCGGTATATGGATGCGTTTTCCGATGCTCAGCGACATAGGCGAGGAATTTGGGCTTTAGACGATAATATTCCGCCTTGGCAGTTCAAACATCAACAATATCAGAAACGGCGTCCAGTAAAGAAACAGTCGCCGCAACCGACCTTATTTTCCTCGTCGCTGACGAGATCTAACTGCCCCCAAGAGGGTTGTGGCGGACACTTGGTGGAACGAAGTGGCAGGTATGGCGCATTTTTGGGATGCTCAAACTTCCCGAAATGCAAATTTACCCGCTCTCAATAAGGCGGCTTATGCAGCCCCTTCGGGCTCGCCGTAAAAATCTCGCAGCCATTCTCGGTAATGCCGATGCTATGTTCGAACTGCGCGGAGAGTGATCGGTCGCGCGTCACCGCTGTCCAGCCATCCTCCAGCACCTTGCCATGCGGTTTGCCGATGTTGATCATCGGTTCGATGGTGAAGATCATGCCGGGTTTCAGCAGCGGTCCGGTGCCCGGCCTGCCCGCATGCACCACTTCGGGCGCGTCGTGGAACAGGCGGCCCAAGCCGTGGCCGCAAAATTCGCGGACCACGCTGTAACGGTGCCCTTCGGCATGGGTCTGGATCGCATGGGCGATATCGCCGATGCGGTTGCCGGGCTTCGCCTGTTCGATGCCGAGCATCAGGCATTCATAGGTCACATCGACCAGCCGCTTCGCCTTGGTGGGCACATCGCCGACCAGATACATGCGGCTGGTGTCGCCGTGCCAGCCGTCGACGATCGGGGTGACGTCGATATTGACGATGTCGCCATCGCGCAATTTCTTGTCCGACGGGATGCCGTGGCAGATGACATGGTTGATGCTGGTGCAGCAGCTATGCGTATAGCCGCGATAGCCGAGCGTTGCCGGGATGCCGCCACCCTTCAGCGTCATTTCGCGCACCAGATCGTCGATTTCGCCGGTGGTCACGCCGGGGGCGACGAAGCTGGTCAGCGCATCGAGGATTTCGGCGGCAAGGCGGCCTGCCTTGTGCATGCCAGCAAAGGCTTCGGGCCCGTGCAGCTTGATCACCCCGTCGCGCGGGATCGCGGCCTCATCGGCGGTAACGGCAACATATTGGTTCATGGGGGCGCATA
>JADLBY010000231.1 GCA_020847445.1 Sphingomonadaceae bacterium
CCCAGACAATGGCACGAACTGGACGATTCTGGCCGCAATTGTCTCGCTGGCTGGTGCCGCAATTGTCATCGTCGCGCAGGTGCAAATGGGCCGGGCATGGCGTATCGGTGTCCGCGAGGGTGACGCGCCGCTGTTCGTTTCGCACGGCCTGTTTCGCTACAGCCGCAATCCGATCTTTGTCGGTATGATGCTGGTCGGTCTTTCGGCGGCTATCGTGTCCGGCACATGGTGGAGCTGGTCTGCGTTGGTTCTGTTTGCCCTGTCCTGCATTGTGCAGGTGCGGATCGAGGAAGCGCACCTTGAAGCCAGCTTTGGTGACGCCTACCGCGCTTTCAGTCGCCAAGTGCCGCGCTGGCTGGGTCTGGCGCACTCAGCATGAGGAAATCTTTGCCGCATCCGCGCTATGCTGCTACGCAGCAAACCATGCGGGGTCGATTTACTTCACTGTTCCTTTTGATTGGGCTGTTTTTCGGCGTAATTGTCATGCCGGTGATTGCTCACGCCAGCGGCAATAGCCCCGTCCATGCCAGCGAGATGCTCGATGTCCACGAGATCGACGCGGCAGATCACTCGCATTCGCAAGGGTCCGACAAGGACATGCCCTGTCATGCAGTCAGCCACCACCATTGCAGCATCGCACTGCAACTCGACGCGCCGCGCATCAATTTGAGCGCGCTGTCAAAGGGGGCTCTGGTGCGCCCTGCGGCGACCACGCCGCTTGCTTCGCGGAGCCAGGCTCCGCCGCTCGACCCTCCACTAGCCTGAACCTTGCCGCCGCGCGGGAGGTAATCTCTCGCGTGTTCGTGTCATGCGTTCAGGAGTTTCCAGATGAGATTATCTTTGCGTGCCGCCTTGCTGGCGGGCGCGCTTATTGCCAGCAGCGGGGCGGCATATGCCGAACCCGTGAGTCTGGCGCAAGCGCTCGCCCAAGGGGCGGAACAATCACCGCGCATTGCCGAGGCAAAGGCGAAAGCCGCTGCCGCCGAGGCGCGAGCGCGACAAGCGGGAGCCTCGCCCAATCCCGAATTGAGCATTGAGGTCGAGAACTTCGCCGGGTCTGGCGTATTCCAGGGACTTCGCAGCACCGAGACGACACTGGCGATCAGCCAGCGTATCGAGCTGGGCGGCAAGCGGAGCGCCCGCGTTGCGGTCGCATCGTCCGAACGCGACTTTGCCTTTCTGTCGTTCCGCGCAGCCGAGGCCGATCTTGCGCGCGATATTCGCATTGCCCATGCCGAACTGCGCGCCGCCGAAGACCGCGCCGTGCTGGCGCGCGAAAATGTCGGCCAGGCGCGCGAACTGGCGCGCATTGCGCGGGTGCTGGTCGAGGCCGGACGCGATCCGCCATTGCGCCAGCTTCGCGCCGAGGCCGGGTTGGCCGAAGCGCAGGCCGAGGAAGCCCGCGCCTTTGGCGAATTGCTGGCAGCAAGGCGGTTGCTCGCCGACCTGATCGGCAGCGATGATCCAGAACTATCCGCGACGCCAATCTATGACGAGGCTGCCCCCGGCGCATTGCCGCCAGCAACGCCGTCGCTCGACGAACAGCTTGCAGCCGCCGAGCGCGATACGGCGCAGGCGCGCATCCGGGTTGCACGCGCCGATGCCGCTCCCGATGTCACCGCCAGCGGCGGGGTCCGGCGCATCAACGACGGGCGCGAAACTGCTTTCGTTGCCGGTTTTTCAATCCCCTTGCCGTTCCGCGACCGGAATCGCGGTAGGATCGAGGCGGCGCAGTCGGATGCGCTAGCTGGCGAAGCGGCGCTGGCACAGGCGCGGCTCAATGCCCGCCGCGCGCAGCATGACGCGCGAATGCTGCTTGGAGCCGCCGACGCGCGGGTCGAGGCGCTTTCCGGGCCATCTCTGGCGCAGGCCGAAGAAGCCGTGCGGCTCGCCCGTATCGGTTACGGCGCGGGCAAGTTCGGCCTGCTCGAACTGCTCGACGCGCAAGCCGCGCTCACCACCGCAAAAACCGCGCTGATCGAGGCCCGCCTCGACCGCGCCCGTGCGCTCGCCGCACTGATCCGCGCCAATGCGCGCGCAGCGGATTGATCCATGACCGAAGATACAAACAGGACAAAACTGATCGCCGGAGTAGCCATCGCGGCGCTCGTGCTGGGCGGAGGCGGCGTAATGCTGGGCCGCACCGTGTTTGCGCCCACTGCGGCAACTGCGCCCGCTGAAGAGGGCGAGCATGGCGAGGAGGAAACGCATGGCCCCGAGGGTTTCATTGCGATGGATGCCGCGCGGGCGCAGGCCGCCGGAATCGTCACCGAAGCGGTCAGCTCCGGCGGGCTGGCCTCGGAGATCATCGCGCAGGGTTTCGTTGCCACCACTTCGGAGGGCGAGGCCATTCTGACCGCGCGAGCCGATGGGGCAATCGTCCATATCACCCAGCACCTTGGCGATAATGTGCGGCAGGGCGAGACCATCGCGCTCCTCGAAAGTCGCGAAGCGGCGACGCTGACCGCTGACCGAAGCGCGGCAGCAGCGCGGGTCGCGGCGGCGCGATCCGCCTACAATCGCGAGAAGCGGCTATTCGATGCGCGCGTGACGGCGCGGCAGGATCTTGAGGCAGCGCAGGCGACGCTTGCCGAAGCCGAGGCCGAATTGCGCCGCGCTCAATCGGCGGCTGGCGCTTCCAAGCTCGCGGGCGATGGCAGAACAATGGCCATAGTCAGCCCGATTGCCGGCAGGCTGACCAAGGCCGATGCCCGGCTTGGCGCCTATGTGCTGGCCGGAACCGACCTGTTCCATGTTGCCGATCCCAACCGTTTGCAGGTCAACGCCTCGGTGTTGCCCACCGACGCCCGCCGCGTATCCGTTGGCGATACCGCTGTCATCGAACTGGCCGATGGCGAAACCCGCACCGCGACTGTTCATTCGATCACTCCCGCGCTTGACGCGCAGAGCAAAACCGCGACCTTGGTGCTGTTGCCCCAAGGCGCGGCCCAACTGACCGCAGGCCAGGGCGTGCGCGTGCGCGTGCGCCCCGGCGGTCAGCCGAGCGACGGTCGCATGACCTTGCCCGAAGAATCGGTGCAGACGGTCGAAGGCAAGAACATGGTCTTCGTGCGCGGCCCCAAGGGCTTTCAGGCCACCGAAGTCGTGATCGGCGAGCGCAGCGGCGGGCGGATCGAGATCATCAGCGGGATTTCCGCTGGCGCCGTCGTCGCGACCAAGGGCGCGTTCCTTCTCAAAGCCGAACTTGGCAAAGGCGAGGCGGAGCATTGAGATGATCGAAAAACTTCTCGACGCGGCGATCCGCTTCCGCTGGGGCGTGGTCGTCATCACGGTCATCATCGCAGCCTTCGGCGCGGCGCAGCTTTTGAAGCTGCCGATCGACGCCGTTCCCGACATCACCAACAAGCAAGTGCAGGTGAATACCGTCGCGCCCGCGCTTGGTCCGCTCGACATGGAGCGGCTTGTTACCTTCCCGGTCGAAACCGCGATGGCGGGGATACCCGGCCTCGAAAGCTCACGCTCGATCTCGCGCAACGGGTTCAGCCAGGTGACGGTCGTGTTCGACGAAGGCGTGGATCTCTATTTCGCGCGTCAGCAGGTCGCCGAGCGACTGACCCAGGCCAAGGAAAGCCTGCCCGAAGGCGTCGAGCCGCAAATGGGGCCGGTGACGACCGGACTTGGCGAGGTTTTGATGTATGTCGTCGAGTTTGAGCCTGCGGGAACCAAGACGAATCCGAAGATCGCGGGCAAGCCCGGCTTCCAGCCCGATGGCAGCTATCTGACTACCGACGGCAAAATGCTGACCGATGAAGTCTCAAAGCTCGCCTATCTGCGGACGGTTCAG
>JADLBY010000232.1 GCA_020847445.1 Sphingomonadaceae bacterium
CGTTCAACGGCCTGACATTCGAAGTGACGAATGTGCAGGGCTGCAGGGACAAGCTCAACGGCGCGGATCGCGATGGCAGCAGCGCGACCGGAGCATGCGGCGCCAACCGCCTGCGGCCGGGCGTTGTATCGAAGGGCGTCGAAGCGGAGTTTTTCGTCTATCCTGCCCGCCATCTGTCGCTGAATGGCGGCATCACCTATCTGAACTCACGCTATCGCAATGATCTCGTCGGGACGGGCGGCAGCGCACTCTCGCCCGTGCTGTTCCAGCTGCCCGGTCGCCGGACCTTCAGTGCCGCCTATACCCTGACGGCCGCGATTTCCTACACGCCGCCGATCAGCGATACGCTCTCTGCCCTTTTCTATCTCGACACGCGCCTACAGAGCGATGTGAACACAGGCTCCGACCTTGATCTTGAAAAGGTTCAGGACGGCTATGCGCTGGTCAACGGCCGCATTGGCCTTCTGGGTCCTGACAGGAAATGGAGCCTCGAATTCTGGGGCCAGAACCTGTTCAACAAGAAGTATCAGCAAGTTGCGGCCGATGCGCCGGGACAAGGCAGCGGTACATTCCGCGCGGTTGCAGCGGCGGCCGCAACCGGCCTTTCCGGCACGGCCAACCAGCTTTACATTGCCTTCCCGGGCGAGCCGCGGACCTATGGTGTGACAGCCCGTTTCCGCTACTGACAGGCTGCGAGACAAGTCAGACGAAAGCCCGTTCCGCCAACTGGCGGGGCGGGCTTTCTCTATGCTGCTTTTGCTTCGGCCGGCAGGCCTGATGCGGCTTCGAGCAATGCGTTTTCAAGCGCCTTCAGGCGGGCATCGCTCGTGATTTTCTCACCGGTCAGGTCCGTCACATAGAATGTGTCGACCGCACGTTCGCCATAGGTGGCAATATGGGCGGAATGGATCGTCACGCGGGACTGGAACAGCGCATAGGCCAGAGCATTGAGAAGCGCCGGCCGGTCGCGGGCATTGGCTTCAATAACCGTATAGCGGTTCGACGCCCGGTTATCGATCAGGACGTTGGGCGCGATCTCGAACGCCTCGGCGCGCGTCCGGGGCAGCGGCCGGGCCGCCAGCTTCTCGGTCAGCGCGTGGCGGTTGGCGAGGGCATCCTCGATGGCCTGCTCGATCCGCTTGAGCCGCCGATCGTCGTCGAACGGCTGGCCGAACGGGTCCTGGACCAGGAAATTGTCCAGCGCCATCCCGTCCCGCGTCGTGTGGATTCGCGCGTCGATGATGCTGCCCCCCGCAAGATGGATGGCCCCTGCCATGCGATAGAACAGGCCGGGATGGTCGGCTGCATAGACAGTCACCAGCGTCGCGCCTCGGGCGGGATAGACATTGGCCGCAATGGACAGTGAACGGGTTCCTGCATCTGCAATATGCCGCGCATTGCTTTCAAGAATGTCGTCGGGCTCGGCAATCCAGTAGCTTTCCGGCAGCCGCTTCTTCAGCCGTTCGAAGGCCGCTGCCGACCAACCGAGTCGGCTTTCCAGCGCGCCTTGCTTCGCCACAATGCGCTCCTTGCGCCCATTCTGCTTGTGGCCGAGCCGCAGAACTTCCTCCGCACCGCTGAAAAGATCGGACAGCAATTGCCGCTTCCAGCTGTTCCATACACCCGGACCGACTGCGCGAATATCGACGACCGTGAGTGTGAGAAGCAGCCGCAGCCGCTCCGGCGATTGCACCTGTTCGGCAAAGTCGAGCACGGTCTTGAAGTCTGAAAGGTCGCGTTTGAAGGCGGTATTGGCCATGATGAGGTGATGGCGTACGAGCCAGGCGCAGGTTTCGGCTTCGGCAGGCGTCATCCCGAACCGTGGGCAGAGCTTCATCGCCACTTCAGCCCCAAGCACCGAATGATCGCCGCCTCGTCCCTTGGCAATATCGTGGAGCAAAACCGCTACATAGAGGACGCGACGCGAAACGATCTGCCGCATGATGGCAGTGGCAAGCGGGTGATCCCCGTCAAGATCACCCTTCTCGATCCGGGCAAGCAGCCCGATCGCACGGATACTGTGCTCATCCACTGTATAGTGATGATACATGTCGAACTGCATTTGGGCGACGACGCGCCCGAAATCGGGAACGAACCGGCCAAACACCGTGGCTTCGTTCATCCAGCGCAGGACGGTTTCGGGATCGCGCTTGCTGGTCAGTATGTCGAGGAAAAGCGCGTTGGCCCGGGGATCGTTGCGGACTTTCGCATCGATCAGCCTGGCGTCGCGATTGGCCGCGCGCATGGCCTGCGGATGGATTTCCAGATCATGCTGGTCGGCCAGCGCGAACAATTCGATCAAGCGGGTCGGGTCCTTCTGGAACCAGTCGTCAGAGGGCAGTGCAAGCCGCCCCCGATCCAGCACGAAGCCATTGAGCTAGCGGGTTGAGCGGCGGAATCCCGCCAGCGAAAAGCGCCTCCCCTTGGGGGCGAAACTGTCATCCAGATGCGCGAGGAACACCCCTGTCAAATCGCCGACCTGCTTTGCGATCAGGAAATAATGCTGCATGAACCGCTCGACGGACGAGCGGCCCGGCCTGTCGGCATAGTGCATCCGGCGGCAATCTCGCGCTGGACATCGAAGGTCAGCCGCTCTTCGGGACGACCAGTCAGCGCGTGGAGATGGCAGCGCACCGCCCAAAGGAAGTTCTCCGCCTTCTGGAATTGCCGCAGCTCCACCTTCGTCAACAGGCCCCGCTCAACCAGATCGGCGACGCTCTGGACGCGGTGAATATATTTGCCGATCCAGAACAGCGTGTGGAGGTCCCGCAGGCCGCCCTTGCCTTCCTTCAAATTGGGCTCGACCACATAGCGGCTGTCGCCCATCCTTTTATGCCGCACGTCGCGTTCGGCCAGCTTTTCGGTAATGAAGGAACGCGCGGTCCCCGCCACCACTTCGGCGTCGAACCGTGCCGAGGCTTCATCGTAAAGCGACTGATCCCCCCAGACATAGCGCGACTCGAGAAGCGCCGTCCGGATGGTCAGGTCACTCTTGGCCATCCGGACCATTTCATCGAGCGACCGGCTCGAATGCCCGACCTTCAGGCCAAGATCCCAGAGCGTGTAAAGGATCGATTCGATCACCTGTTCCGCCCACCCGGTCTGCTTGTAGGGCGTGAGGAAGGCGATATCGACATCCGAAAACGGCGCCATTTCGCCACGCCCATATCCGCCGACCGCAATCAGCGTCAGTCGTTCGGACGCAGTCGGGTTGTTGAGCGGGTAAAGTCGCTGGGTCGTGAAATCGAAAATGAGCCGCAGGATCTGGTCGACAAGGAAGGCCTGGCCGGATGCCGCCTCACGCCCCGCCTGGGGATGTTCGACCAGGCGCGCGGCGATTTCCGCGCGTCCCGCATCGAGCGCCGGCTTGAGCAAGGCAGTCGACGCATTGCGCAAGGCAGTCGCATCGCGACCCTCCAGACTGCCGAGCACATCGGCAAGGCTGCGCCGGTCAATAATGGCGCGGCGATTGGGCAACTGATCAAAACGGGAAGACATGGTCACTCATTAGCCGAAGGCAAACGCCGCGAACAGGGGATCAAATCAGACCGGGATGCCAAACCGCGGGCCAATCCACATCATGAGCAAATAGAGCCCGACTGTCAGCGCGCAGCCCGACGCCAGGGCGCCCCAGAATGGTGTCCCGGATCGCAGCAGCGCGGGGATGAGAAGAAACATCGGGAGCGACGGCAGGACATACCAGAAGGTTGCTTCCGTGTGTGCGGCCATCCGCACCGGATCACCTGTTTCACGCCAGAGCCAGATCATCCCGAGGATCGACACAAGGGGCAATGATGCCACGAGCGCGCCGGCAGCCGGGTTTCGCTTCGCGATTTCGGAAATGGCCGCAATCAATATGCCGGACAGCACGGCCTTGATCGCGAGATAGAGCATCAGGCGGTATCGCCCTGATATTTGAGCTCCAGATAACGGCCTTGCGTCGCAAAGCGGTTGAGATCGCCCGAAGCGAGCTGCTTGCTCAACCGGTCCAGCTCTTCATCGACCACAGCCAACCCCTCGACCAGCTGCTTGTCGGGGCTGATGCCGTTGAGCCCCTCCTTGCGCAGGTTGAGCGGGACGCGCTGATAGCCCTTGACGAGTTCGGGCAATTCATCGGCAATCAAGCGGCGGATATCGGCAGCCACCGGTTCCCGTTCATCAAGCGCCTGAAGTTGTGGCGCAAGGATTTCGAGCTTCAGGCCAATGCCATCGACCAGCCGTGTTGCGGGTGCAGGCAGGGCGCGGCGCTGGCCGGCCAGCCATTCCTCGGTCTTGAGCGGCAGCAACGCCAGCTCCGTCGTCGGCAGAACCTCGCCAGCAACCAGAGGCGCGCGCGGAAAGGCCATCAGGGCAACTGCAGCGACGACAAAGGCGAGAACCGCAATCATCAGCCCGCCCGCGCCGACGGGGCCGATGAACAGCCCCCAGAGCGGCAGCCCAACCGTGAGCACGCCTGCAACTGCGGCAATGCGTTTCACTTTGCCGAAAAAGGACCGCCGCCGCGCCGCGCGGGCCCGCTGGGCCAGCCTCGGTTCCATTCCGTGGCGCCGAAGTGCGTCTTCGGCGCGCGCAAGGATACGCTCCGATTCCATTACTCGACCGGGGCGAAGGGACTGGGCGCGCTGCTGTTTTCAAGCGCCGCCTGCGCCTGGCCTTCAGCGCGCGCGATATAGCCCTTCGACTTCTCGACCTCGAGCCCGAGTGTGTCCACAGTCGTCTTCATCGAGACCAGAGCCTTGGCCTTGAACGTGTCGATATTGTCCATCGTCAGATAGATATTCTGGAAGGCGCGCTGCAGTGTTTCAAGGGGGATTGTGCTGGATGCAGCCTGTTCATGGATCTGCGCCGTCTGGTTCTTGAGCATTTCGCCGGTTGAATCGATGATGTTCGCCGTCGTCGTGTTGAGCGCGGTGATCTGTTCGAGGACTAGGCGTTGCCCGACCAGCGCTTGCGCCACAGTCACAGCTGTTCGCAAGGCAGAAACGGTCGTGGTCGAGGCGCGATCGACGCCCTTGATCAGCTCGACATTGTTCTTCTTGACCAGATCGAGCGCAAGATAGCCCTGCACTGTCACGGCCATTTGCGTCAGCAGGTCCTGCGTGCGCTGGCGGATGTAGAAGAGCGCGGTTTCGCGGATCGCCTTGGCCTTGGCCGGATCGCTGATGTCGAGATCGGCGGCCATTTCCTCCAGCCGCGCATCGAGCGCCTTGGCAATGTGGATCATCTGTTCGAGGCGGCCCATCGCCGCCCAGAGGTTCTGCCGCTCGACCGAAATCGCGGCATTGTCCTTGATCAGCTCATCCTTGCCGGAGCCCAGGTGCTGGAGGATCGAGGCGATATGGCCCTGGCTCGACTTGTAGCTGTCGAAATAGTCCCGCATCTTGTTGCCATAGGGAATGATGCCGAACAGCTTCTTCTTGCGGAAAAGATCATCCTTCTTGCCGGGATCGAGATCCTCGATCGTGCGGCGCAGCTCGGCCAGATCGGCGCCGACGCCGGTATCCTTGCTCATCGCGCGCACCGGGCGGTCGAGGAAGCGGTTCGATTGGCCCGCCGCCTCGGCAATTTCCTTGCGCCCCATCACGGTCAGCTGATCGACCATCTTGCCGAATTCGGGCGAATTGGGATCGAGCGCCGCGAGGTCATTCACAAAGCTCTCGGCCTTTTCCTCAAGCTGGCTCTTCTGTCCCTCGGCCAGCGGGACCAGCCCGGATGCCTTTTCAGGCGCGACCACGGGCACGGGGTCCGGCGCGGTCAATGTGATTTCTGGCTCTTCAACCTGTGTTGCCACGGGGCATCTCCTTAAGTTCGAGCCGTCAAGATGGCGCGAAACACTGTATTATTCAAGTAGCACGCTTATGCAGCCTCCCCTGTGCTACCATTTGCAGGCGTGGGGGGGAAGGCGCGACGGGAAGCCTGTCCTGCCGATTGACGCGCAGGCTCAATCATGAAAACCTGACCGGACAGGGAGGATTTGCCATGAACCGAGGACTATTTGCCACCGTCTTGCCGCTGCTTGCGCTCGTTTCGGCCTGTTCGGGATCGCCACCCGCAGCCGCGCCGGTCGATGTGGCCGCCATCGAAAAGGCCGCGCATGGCGGCTATGTCGCTGCGATCAACAGCAACAATGTCGATACGCTGATGGACATGCTGACCGATGACATTGTCTACCAGGCCCCCGGTGCGCCCGAAGTCGTCGGCAAAAAGGCCGTCCGCCAATGGGTCGCGGACTATTTCGGCGCCTATCACACCGAATGGCAAAAGACCTCGATCGGTTTCACCGTCAGCGGCGATTGGGCGTTTGAACGCTATACCTATGTCTCATCCGATACCGACAAGAAGACCGGCGCGGTCACGGCGGATATCGGCAAGGGCATCAACGTCTATCGCCGCGGCCCGGACGGAAAGTGGCGCGTGGCCATCGACGGCTGGAGTTCCGACAAGCCAGCGGGGTAGCTGCGCTGGCCAAAAGCGGACAGTCCGGAATCGACAAGGTTCGGTCGTTCGATTTACTAGCGCGGCCATCTAAAAGCCGACATTAAAACTAGCGGGCGCAGCACTTTTTTGACTTCCGACCCGATCCGCATACACAAGGGTCATTCCGTCCAACCTTCACACGCTTGTGAGAAGTGGTTTTGGCCTTCGATGTGGAGGGAAATTCGGATACCGTTTGCTTGGTCATTTGTAACTGTGGCGTTGAAAAGAAGCGCC